>CANHUK010000329.1 GCA_947463755.1 Chitinophagaceae bacterium | reverse complement strand
GAACACTCGCTTTACCTTGAAGAAGACGGGGCCTTATACCATCGAAGATGTACAAGGCAAGCGAATTCCACTCAGCGGCAGGCCTTATCTTGCCATCCTGTTGATGCGGGTGGATTGATAAGATCTCGCCGATCAGCCATCGAATAGTCCTGGTCTCAAACATCTTGTTCGTCTCGATATGCATAGATTTTATTGTTTCCTATTCGCGGCTTCTTTGTGTTCCTCGATATCCCATGCACAGCCCATCGATCGTAAGTCAGTGGTAGACAGACATAAGGTCGTACTAACGGTGCCGGATACCCTTGGATCGCTCAGTGTAGGCAATGGCCGTTTTGCGTACACCTGTGATGTCACCGGACTGCAGACTTTCCCGGAAGCCTATACGAAGGGGGTCACCTTGGGTACGCAGTCTGACTGGGGATGGCATCGGTTCCCGGATACAGCGCAATTACGACGGGAGCAGTCGGTCGTTCCATACGCACTTGATGGTCGGCAGGTGGGATATCTTGTTCAGCCGAAGTCGCCGGATGTGGCGAAGCGTGCGGGAGATTTTTACCGCATCAATCCGCATCGATTACAATTGGGGGTGGTAGGACTGGAGATCCGTATGCAGGATGGACGTCTCGCCCGTCTGGAAGACCTGACCGACATCCGGCAGGAGCTGGACATGTGGACCGGGATCATCACCAGTCGATTCCGGGTGGATGGGGAGTTGGTGGAGACGTCCACTTCCTGCGATCCGGATGCAGATCTGCTCGGGTTTCGGGTGCGATCTCCTCTGTTGCGTCAGGGCCGATTGAAGATATTGTTCCGGTTTCCCTATCCCAACGGTCAGTTCAAGGATGTGGGCGATCATTTTGGGGATGCAGTCCGGCATCGGACGATCCTGAAGGGGAGCGACCGACATTTCAGCATCACGCACACACTGGATACGACATCCTATCAGGTTCAGGTGGCTTCGCGCTCAGGCATACGCATGCAGAAGACGTCCATGCATCGGTTCACGGCCGAACCATCTGTGGCTTCCGATGTATGGATCGTGAACGTGGCCTTTACGAGGCGCGGTATGCATTCCGCTCAATTGGATAGGGTGAACCCCATCGAACGCAGCAAAACGGCCTGGAAGGGCTTCTGGATGCGCGGAGGGGCCATTGATCTGGCCGGGAGCACTGATCCGCGGGCATTTGAACTGGAACGCAGGATGGTATTGTCGAGATATTTGACGAAGATCCAGTGTACTTCGGAGAATCCGCCGCAGGAAACGGGATTGACCTACAATAGTTGGTTCGGCAAGCCGCATATGGAGATGCACTGGTGGCATGCCGTGCATTTCGCGCAGTGGGGACGGGCCGATCTGATGGAGCGGAGCATGGATTGGTATGTGAGGTCAGCCGACAAGGCGAAGGCCATCGCACAGCGGCAGGGCTACAGGGGATTGCGCTGGCAGAAGATGACAGACAACGAGGGAGATGAAACGCCGTCATCGGTCGGTGCCTTTCTGATCTGGCAACAGCCGCATCTCATCTTCCTGGCTGAAATGTTGCATCAACGGAATGCATCGGCGGCGGTGCGAAATAAATATAAGCAGCTGGTGTTCGAAACGGCTGATTTCATGGCGGATTTTGCGCGGTATGACAGCCTGAAGGGCAGATATGATCTGGGTCCGGGCCTGATCCCGGCGCAGGAATGTTTCGATCCGGTGACCACTTTCAATCCGAATTATGAACTGGCCTATTGGTCGTGGGCCTTGCAGACGGCGCAGCAATGGCGGATCCGCGACGGGCTTGCCCCGGATCCTGTATGGGCGGATGTGATCCGAAAGTTGGCACCCCTGCCACAGCTTAATGGCGTTTATCTGGCATCAGAGAGCACCCCGGATTGTTATGTGACGCCCCGTTATATGACGGACCACCCGGCAGTACTGGGGGCTTATGGTATGTTACCCGCCGTGCATGGGCTGGACACGGCAGTGATGGGACGTACCCTGGATCTGGTGAAACGCGTGTGGGACTGGGATGAGACCTGGGGTTGGGACTATCCAATGATGGCGATGACGGCAGCGCGGCTGGGTCGGGGAGAAGATGCCGTGTCAGCCTTGTTGATGCCGGAGCGCACGAACACCTATTTACGCAATGGCCACAATTACCAGGATGGTCGTTTGACGATCTATCTCCCGGGCAATGGCGGACTGCTCAGTGCGCTGGCATTGATGTGCACGGGTGGGGAAGGCCAAGGGGCGGAGCTTCCCGGATTTCCGAAAGATGGGCGATGGAAGGTGCGATATGAGGGATTGAGCGGAATGTTTTAATGCAGTACGATGTTAAAAGGAGGAAGATTAGTCAGTAAAGTCAATTGCACGCTTTTCAATTTAGGCCGCAGCAGTTCAACATTCAAGACATTCGATGATTTTTCTGATTGAATAAAGTCAATCGTTCCATACTTTTTGAAAGACCACACTTCTTTAAAATTGATAACACATCATTGATACCTTTCGGTGGATGTTTCAGTCGACTTGACTGGGTCTTCTGTGCATCAAAGCATTTCTGTTGATGCTGTTGGATCAGTTCAACAATGAAAATATCCGGATGTGTTGACCTGATTCCAAACCTTTCGATTTTTTCTGCAGGGAAATCACGAACATTGAACGTAACAATAACTTGTGCATTGGCAATGATTGCTGCCGCTAAAATCATGCATGTCTTCACTGTCGGGAAGATCAAGCTCCCTGATCTTATGTTTGTAGTGTATGATATTTGCATCCGGAAATGCATCATTCATTGCATGTTTAGCTGACAGGAGGCTTTGTATGCTGATATCCTTTCGTTGTCGGATCAAATTTCTGATCCATTCGTCATGAATATCATCCGTCCATTTGGGAAGGTAAAGCGATTGTTCAGCCAGGTGCAGCAGATAATCTCTTACAGGAGCCGGATAAAGTACATTAGCATCTAAAACAGCCATTTTCATGAATGGCTGCAATTTCAATATCCCAGGTCAAGTTTCTGTGCCTGTTTAGTCAGAAACGTCAGTTGTTTTTCTCTTTTTTTCGCGATCTTTTTCTCGTAAGTTCTCAGGTCTTTCAATGTGATCCTTCTATGCGAACCAACCATCTTGAACGAGATTTCGCCGGCTTCCAACAGTTTTACGATATGTGGCCTTGATACATTCAGCATTCGGGCGGCCTGCTGCGTAGTCAATGTTTCATTTGAAGGAATGATCGTTATTGATTTGCCCCTGGCCATCAAATCCAGCATCTTCTTTAATAACTCGAACGCCTCCTTTGAAATTTCAAGGTAATTTTCTTTAAGCGCCAATTTTACCCTGATGACTGGGCTATCAGTTATATTTTTTTGTTCTAATGAATTGTTAAGATGCTCGGCAGGTAAATTTTGTAATACCATGCCCACTTTCTCCTTGAGAGTCTTTGTAGTCCTGATCATCTCCTTGCTTATTCCATATCAAAGATAGTTAAACGAAATAAACGAAACGAAATATCTCTGGTTTCGAAAGACGATCATGAATGGTTTTTGTGACTACTT
>CANHUK010000328.1 GCA_947463755.1 Chitinophagaceae bacterium | reverse complement strand
CCTTGATCTCACCATCCACCCGCACTTTCAGATAGCCCTTCTTCCGCATGTCCTCGAACAGCTCGCGGTAGTGCCCCTTCCGGCCGCGCACCAGCGGTGCCAGGAGCACGATCTTCCGGTTGCCGAATTTCTGCCGGATATCTTCCAGGATCTCCTCCTCACTGAATTTCTGCATCCGCTTGCCCGTCTCGTAGGAATAAGCCTCTCCGGCCCGGGCGAAGAGCAGGCGCAGGAAATCATATACTTCCGTGATGGTACCGACCGTGGATCGCGGGTTGCGGTTGGTGGTCTTCTGTTCGATGGAGATCACCGGGGAGAGCCCGGAGATCTTGTCGACATCAGGACGGTCCATGTCGCCGATGAACTGGCGGGCATAGGAACCGAAGGTCTCCATGTAGCGCCGCTGCCCCTCGGCGAAGATCGTATCAAAGGCGAGGGAGGATTTTCCGCTGCCGCTGATGCCGGTGATGACGACGAGCTTGTTCTTGGGAATGGATATGTCCAGGTTCTTGAGATTGTGAACCCGGGCACCGAGCACTTCGATGGCATCCTGCATGCGGTGGGAATTGAACGGCAAAATTACGAACTGACAGGCAACCCCTGCGACGGATCTCAAAGGATGACCCCCTTCAAAAAAAATATTTTGACCATTGGACGGGTCCACCCTAATTTTACATCAGTTCTTTGGTATGCTTATCCAGAAAGGCTGAGGGTTATGGCCCGCTGAAGCCTTGACAACCTCCCTGCTTCGGCGGGAAAGGTGCCAATTCCATCTCACCCCGCGGTGAGGCAGATAAGTCAGATCCCCGCTTTAACATTCCCGCACAGAATACTGAAGCCCGTCTGACACTGGACGGGTTTTTCATTTTCATGACCTTCCCGATTCGGATGAACATCCCCAAAAACCATGCTCCGGGCATGTTAAAATATCGGAAACATTACCCTACTATTTAAATAGACTAATTACCTTTATCCAACTAAAACAATAGAATCATGAGCAACTTAAAATTTGAGACGCTGCAGTTGCATGCCGGACAGGTGATTGATCCGACCACCAAATCCAGGGCGGTGCCTATTTATCAGACGAGTTCCTATGGGTTTGATGACGCGGCGGATGCGGCGGACCTGTTCGGACTGCGGAAATTCGGGAACATCTACACCCGGATCATGAACCCGACGACGGATGTATTCGAGAAGCGCGTGGCCGCTTTGGAAGGCGGCGTGGCGGCCCTGGCGACGGGTTCCGGACAGGCGGCTCAGTTCCTCGCGCTGAACAATATCCTGCAGGCGGGCGATAATTTCGTGTCCACATCCTTCCTATATGGAGGCACCTATAACCAGTTCAAAGTAGCCTTCAAGCGCCTGGGCATCGAAGCCCGATTTGCCGATGGCGATAATGTCGAGAGCTTCCGTACATTGATCGACGACAACACGAAAGCGATCTATGTAGAAACGATCGGCAACCCGAGGTTGAACATCCCTGACTTCGAAGCGATCGCCGGCATGGCGAAGGAATTCGATCTCCCGCTGATCGTAGACAACACTTTCGGTGCCGGTGGATTCCTGTTCCGCCCCCTGGAGCATGGCGCGAACATCGTGGTGGAATCTGCCACCAAGTGGATCGGCGGTCATGGTACCTCGATCGGTGGTGTGATCGTTGACGGCGGCAACTACAACTGGGGCAACGGCAAGTTCCCGCAGTTCACCGAGCCTTCTGATGGCTATCACGGTCTTAAATTCTGGGACATTTTCGGAGAAGGCAATCCGCTGGGTCTGCCGAACATCGCGTTCATCATCCGGGCAAGGGTGGAAGGCTTGCGTGATTTCGGAGCGGCCATCAGTCCTTTTAACTCTTTCCTGCTGATCCAGGGTCTGGAGACCTTGTCACTCCGCGTAGAGCGTCACGTTCAGAACACCCTGGCCCTCGCCCAGTGGTTGGAAGCCCATCCTTCGGTGGAGTTCGTCTGGTATCCCGGGCTGGAGAGCAGTCCTTATCATACCCTCGCGAAGAAGTACCTTCGCAACGGCTACGGCGGTGTGCTTCAGTTCGGCATCAAGGGTGGGAAAGACAAGGCGTCGGCCTTCATCAATGCGCTGAAACTCGCATCACACCTGGCCAACGTAGGCGATGCGAAGACCCTGGTGATCCATCCGGCATCCACCACCCATGAGCAGCTCTCAGAAACGGAACAACTGGCGGCGGGTGTACTGCCCAACCAGATCCGCGTGAGCGTGGGCATCGAACACATCGACGATATCCGTGCCGATTTCGAACAGGCCTTCCAGCAGGTCCTGGGTTGATCGGTACTTTTTGAATCTGACGGCAATATGCAAGTGAAGACATTCGAGCATGGCAGGCCATTCAACCTGGAGTCGGGGACGATCATCCCCGGCTTCAGGCTGGCCTACACCACAGCGGGACAGCTGAGTGAGGCGAAGGACAATGTGGTGTGGATCTTCCATGCGCTGACGGGCAGCAGCGATCCGCTCGACTGGTGGTCCGGCCTGGTAGGTACGGGAAAGATCATCGACCCGGCCAGGCATTTCATCGTGTGCGTAAACATGCCGGGCAGTTGCTATGGAAGCACGGGGCCGCTGGACTACAACCCCCGCACCGGAGAACCCTGGTATCACGAGTTCCCCTTCTTCACCCCGCGCGATATGGCAAGGGCCTATCATTATCTGCGCCTGCATCTCGGCATCGAGCGGATCTGGCTGGGTATGGGTGGATCGATGGGTGGGCAGCAGCTGCTGGAATGGGCGACAGAGGAACCGCATCTCTTTGAAAAGATCATCCCGATGGCCACCAATGCCTTTCACTCCGCCTGGGGCAAGGCCTTCAACGCCGCACAGCGGATGTGTATCGAGGCCGATCCGACCTGGAAGGAACGACATCCCCAGGCGGGTATGGAGGGCATGAAAGTCGCACGCTCGATCGCATTGCTGAGCTATCGGCATTACCGGACATACGCCGCTACGCAGCAGGATGATCCCGAACGTCTCGAACACTATCGCGCTGAATCCTATCAGCGTTATCAGGGAGATAAACTCGCTGCCCGCTTCAACGCCTTCAGCTATCACGCCCTGACCAAGGGCATGGACGCCCATCATTTGGGTCGCTCACGGGGAAGCATACACGAAGCACTGGCCTCCATCCGCGCGAAGACGCTTGTCATCGGCATCGATACGGATGTGCTCTATCCGCCGGAAGAACAGGAATACATCGCCCGGCAGATCCCCGGCGGGCAGTTTGCGCTGCTCCGATCACATTACGGACACGATGCGTTCCTGGTGGAGTATGAGAAGCTGACGGAGATGATCCGGCCGTTTTTGGAGGTTTCATATGAAAAGTAAAGCCAAGACCGCAGGCAATGATGACTTGCCTGATAGATCCACATAACTCGATGGCCGATTAAATGTATGAGCTTCTTAGTGAATACAGCCTTCACTCGTTAAATGATCCTTGAGACAAGATACCCCGTAACCATGGCCACGAAAACACTGATCAGCGTGCCCACTAGAACGTACTCACTCATTTTCTGATCCCCTT
>CANHUK010000327.1 GCA_947463755.1 Chitinophagaceae bacterium | reverse complement strand
TCCAATGAAAAACCATACATGGCCGATAGCACCCCCGCCACCAGACAGATAGGCAGTCCCTTCGCCCATGAAAAAGAGGTAGTCTGCCCTTGTTGTTCCGCGATGTCGCGGTCCTTTGACCTGCCGGCCCAGCCACAAGCCAGGATGCCTGTCGCACCCAGCATGACACCGCCGATCATATAAGACGATCCGGTCCCTGAAAGTACGTCCGACAGGGTACCTGCCACAAAGGGCGGCAGCAGCGTCCCCAGCACACAACTGATGCCGACGGCGATGGCATAGGTCAGGGAGATCCCGAGATAACGAATGGACATCCCGAAGGCCGTCCCGCCGATGCCATAGGCGATGCCAAGTCCGAACGACCGCCACATCGCACCCGACGGTGCCTCCCGCAACACGGCACCCAACTCAGGGATCGTCAGCCAGGCGACAATGACCGGGATGAAGAGCCAGCACCAGGCCGCCTGTGCCAACCAGTAGGTTTGCCAGCTCCAGCCTTTCAGGCGCGCCTGCGGCGTGTAACAAAGCGAAGCGCTGGAAGCACCGACCGCATGCCACAAGACTCCCTGAATGACTTCCATGTTCGGCCGGGTTTATAGTTTGTAGAAATTGATCGCATTCGCAGCCAACACGGCCTGCACTGCATCAGGGCCTACCGCTTCCTCCACCAGCCAACGATTCAGTGCCCAGGTATCGGCATATCCCATCGCCAATAAGGAAACCGGCCAGTCGCCGCCGCAGAAACAGCGCTCGGTACCGAAATGCTCCACCGTAAAAGATACATACGGCAATATGTCCTCAGCCCTTCGTCCCGAAAAATCCCCACCGGCAATACCCAGTCCGGAGATCTTCATATGAAAACCGAAATGCTGCGCCGCCACTTTCATCAATTCGCCCCAGCGGCCGTAACGCACGCCGGATGCGACCGGCGGCTGATTGAGGTGATCGAATACCATCCGTAATGACGGCACACGATCCGCCACGACCAGTGCCGTTTCAATATGCTCCGGCAGAACGCCCACTACATCGAATGGGATATCATGCGCCGCCAGGATCGATAAACTCTCCAGGACTTCCGGCTGCAACAACCACTTCGGATCCGGCTCGCCATGGATCAGATGCCGGACACCTTTGAACAACGGTTCATGCAGATAAATATCCGTCAGTAAACGGGCGGTCTCTGCCGGATCCATCAATGGAAGCCATCCGACCACGCCACTGATCCAACCACTGGTGCGGGCCACCCGCAACATGTGTTCCGTGTCTTCGAGATGATTTTCTGCCTGCACCAGCACGCCACCCGTCACCCCGGCCGAAACCCGCTCGACCTGGATCTCTTCCAGCCGATAGGTGCGGTTGAGGATGGATGTACTTCCCTCGAGCCATGCATACCTGGCTGCTTCAAGGTCCCATACATGGACATGGGTATCGATGATCGAATGATTCATGAATGATGGTCCGATTGGATGTTTGACGACAAATGACCGCCGATGCCAAAGGCCCGGTCGATCTCCGCATTGTGCTCGCCCAACCGTGGCGCCCCGCGGCCGCTGAGCATGAGCTCCCCGTCGATGCGGATCGGGCAACGGGTGGTCGTGACGCTCACCCCATCCCCCGTCGTGACCCGAAGCTCCATATCAAGCACCTTGTATCCCTCGGTCTGCACCAGCCGGTCGTAGTCATACACCGGTGCACACCATACGCCCACACTTTCCAGGATCCCAAGCCAATGGGCAGCGGTATCTGTGAAGAGGTGCGCCGACAGGATACGCTTGATCTCATCGCGGTGACTGAACCAGTTCCCCGGATCAGAAAATCGCGTCAGTTCAACGCAGCCGAGCCTTTCGCCCAATTGGTCGATCGGTGTCATGGCAATCGCAATGTAATCATCTTTTGTCTGATAGATGCCATACGGCGCCGCGATGTAGGCATGTGCACTATTGGCCCGGCCGCGCGTCGGCAACTGACGCCCGTCGTTGTAATAACTCGTCAGTACCTCGAATTGATAGTCGAGGATGCTCTCGAACATACTCACCTGAACGAAGGCGCCCATTCCATGCACGCCCCGGGCATATAGCGCCGCCAGGATCCCCTGGGCGATGTGCGTTCCGGCGAGGATGTCCACCACGGCCACACCCATCGGCGTAGGTCCCTGGTCGCGGTCATTGCTCAGCCAGGTCAGGCCCGACACCGACTGCAACAACAGATCCTGTCCGGGCAACTGGCTCCAGTCTCCTTCGTTGCCATAGCCGCTGAGTTCAGCATAGATGATGGACGGATGCGTTGCCTTCACTGCCTCGTACCCGAAACCCAGCCGCTCCATCACGCCCGGCCGAAAATTATGCAGCAGCACATCCGCCCGGCGGATGAGTTGCCAGACCTTCGCCGCATCTTCGGCATCTTTCAGGTCCGCGACATAACTGTATTTATTGCGATTGATGGCATGGAAAATGCTGGATGCCCCGTCGATATTCACATCAGACACGTACAGATGACGGCAGATGTCACCCGTGCCGGGCTTTTCGATCTTGATGACCTGTGCCCCAAGGTCCGCCATTCGCAACGAAGCCGACGGCCCCGACAGAAACTGGCTGAAATCAACGACCAATATATCCTGCAGCGGTTTCATGCGATACCATGGGCCGCCTCTACCCGGATCTGCGCATCCTGCTCCCCCAGCCTGGGAGCAGGGCGCGATGAAAAAATGCGTTGCCCGTCAAATCGGATGGGACAACGCGTGGTGACGATCTCGCCTCTTTCCGTCATCAAATGCTGTTCCATCTCCAGGGAACGATAAGCCTCCAGCGTGGTCATCTGATTCCAGTCCAACACCGGCATCGCCCACAAACCCGCAGCACGCAAGCGCTCCAGCCAGTATTCATTGGACGCCCCGGCCAGAAAGGCCGCCAGCACCCGCTTGATATCATCCCTTTGGACAAATGCCTGCTGTGGATCGAAAACCTTCAAAGCCGCACATCCAATGGTATCCGCCAGCACGTGGATATCCATCATCGCCAGGGCCAGGTAGCCGTCCTGCGTACGATAGATCCCGTAAGGCGCACTCAGCAGCGGCTGCCCGTTGGCCAGCGCACTCCGCTGCGGCTGACGCTTCGTCTGAAAATATGTGGTGAGCAGTTCGAACTGAAAATCGAGGAGCGACTCCAAAATACTCACTTCCACCTGGCCACCCCTGCCCGTCCGTTGACGGCGGATCAACAAAGACAGGATGCCCTGCGTCAACTGCGCCCCGGAGAGGATATCTCCGATCGAAATACCAAAAGGCACAGGCGGACCGGTCCGCTCACCTGTCGTGAACGTGAGCCCCGACATCGACTGAAGCAACAGATCCTGACCGGGCTTGTCCTTCCACGGCCCCTTGCGACCGTAACCAGAGATCTCGGCATACACGATCCCGGGATTGAGACGGGCGACAGAAGGATAATCCAACCCATGCCGACCCATCACATCAGGCCGGAAATTATGGATCAACACATCACTACGACCGATCAACCGGTGCAGCAGCGCCATATCCTCCGGATCTTTCATATCAGCCGTGATGCTTTCTTTGTTTCGATTGATCGTATGGAATA
>CANHUK010000326.1 GCA_947463755.1 Chitinophagaceae bacterium | reverse complement strand
GCCCACATCCGGCCTGGAGTTCGTCTCCAGCCGTCATTTTCCGGAGGATGTGCAGGGCGACATGCTGATCAATAATACGATCGGATTTCTGGGCACCAAACAGCATCAAATGCTGGAAGATGGCACCGGCTACAGCACAAAGCACCGCCAGGACCTGCTTAGATCCAGCGATATCAACTATCGTCCGGTGGACCTGGAATTTGCGCCTGATGGTTCGCTCTACATCGCCGACTGGCATAACGTGCTGATCGGTCACATGCAGCACAATATCCGGGATCCGTTGCGCGACCATTCCCACGGCCGGATCTACCGGGTAACCTATCCCGGCAGACCGCTGGTGACGCCGGCCCGGGTTGATGGTGCCTCTGTGTCGATACTGCTGGAAAACCTGAAACTTCCGGAATACAGAACCCGTTACCGCACGCGTCGAGAACTGAGGGAACATGCCCCTTCAGAGGTATTACCTGCGCTGGAAAAATGGGTCGCCGGTCTCGACAAGACATCCCCGCAGTATGAAAAACTGATGCTGGAAGCCTTGTGGGTCTCCTGGGGACAAAACAAGCCCGACCCGCGACTGATCCGTCAACTGATGAAATCACAGGATCACCGCATCCGCGCAGCGGTGGTCGAAGTGGTGAGATTTGCAGGCAAGGAATTACCGGAAAAGGAAGCCATGTTGATGGAAGCTGCAAAAGATGAGCATGGACGTGTCAGGCTGGAGGCCATCGTATCCGCCTCCTGGCTGAGTAAAGAAAAGGGATTGCCCATCATTACGGAAGCAGGTAAGAAGCCGCTGGACACCTGGATGCAGCCGGCCTATAACACGGCGGAGGCGCATATCAACGGACGGGCGGTTGTCAGACCCAAACAAGAACCGGCCGACAAAGTACCTGTGGTGGCGGGCATCAAACCCGAGATCATGGCGGCCGGCAAGGCCATCTACATGCGGGATGGTTTCTGCAATACCTGCCACCAGGCCGACGGAAAAGGGCTGGAATCCTCAGGCTTCCCTCCACTTAAAGGATCTATGTGGGTCACCGGCAGTGAAGACCGGCTGATCAAGCTGGTCCTGAAAGGGTTGTATGGTCCGATCGTTGTCAACGGGAAGAAATATCCCGGTCAGGTGCCCATGACGCCGTATGAAGGCATGTTGAAAGACGATGAAGTGGCATCTGTACTCACCTATGTCCGAAACGCATTCGGTAATCGGGCACCCGCGGTCAACCCTGAACGTGTAAAAGAAATCAGGGCTTCGATCAAGGGTAAAAAAGGATTCTACACGCCGGAGGAATTGTTGAAGGTCCATCCGATGGAGAAGTAATCACCATTCATATTTTTTATCATGAACATGATCAATATCCTTCAATCATTACCCGATACTTATCGGAAGTTCTCACTGGCGATGCTGGTGTTCCTGATGGTTTCCGGAATGAGCATGGCCCAGGAGAAAAAATCCTCCAAAAAACCATTGGTGGTATTCGTCACCGGCGACCATGAGTACAGCAGCGAGGCCACAATGCCGATCATCGCTGCGGAGTTGGAAAAAAACTATGGATTCCGCACCAAGGTCCTCAAGGCCTACCCTGATTTTAAGTCTGAGGAGAACATCCCGGGACTGGAAGCCCTGAAGGACGCGGACATTGCGGTATTCTACCTCCGCTGGCGTCGCCTGCCCGCTGATCAGCTACAATTGATCGAAGACTTCCTGAAGACAGGCAAGCCCATGGTTGGATTCAGAACCACCACCCACTCATTCAATTTCCCGAAGGGACATCCCTCGGAGCGTTGGAATGCTTTCGGAGAGTGGGCCTTCAACTCACCTCCGGGTTGGGGCGGTGTGAACCGGCATACGCATTACGGGCATGAATCATCCACAGATGTAACAATGATCGATTCCGTGTCCAACGATCCCATCCTCCATGATGTGGGCAAAAGTTTTCATGTCAGGTCCTGGTTGTATCAGGTATTGCCCAATTATCCATCCAATGGTTCAAAAGCACTGATGATGGGGCATTCCGTGAATACGAACAATAAAAATGCCTATGATAATCCGGTGGCGTGGACAGGCACCAACAAGTATGGCGCAAAGATCTTTTTCACCACGATGGGGCATCCGGAAGATTTCGATCAGGAACCTTTCCAGCATCTGGTGATCAACGCCATGCACTGGGTGGCGGGAAAAAAGATCCCGAAGAAATGGAAGGGGCCGATGGATATCCACGTGCCATATAGAAAATAAATATAAAGATGTACAAAGTAGGTTTTAATACACTGGTGTGGTCGGCCGTGGTATCGGATGCACAGTTTCCGATCATCGACCGACTCCGGGAGATCGGATACGACGGGGTGGAATGTTTCATCGGTGCACCGGATGATGCGGCTTACAAGAGATTTGGAGATCATGCCGCAGGCATCGGCCTGGAGACCACATCTGTTTTTGTGGTGGACACGGATCACGATCCCGTAAGTCCGGATACTACGGTCAGGAGCAAGGCGCTGGATCGCATCAAGTGGGGCATTGACCGTGCGCATGATATGCGTTCAACCATCCTCTGCGGGCCATTCCATTCGGCACATGGTCATTTCTCCAAGAAGCCTCCTCAACCGGACGAATACCAATGGTGTGCGGAGGTATTGCATGCGGCCGGTGAATACGCTGCCACTGCCGGCATCACCCTTGCCCTGGAGGCCCTCAACAGATTTGAATGCTATCTCTGCAATACGATGCAGCAGCTGAGTCATCTGGTCAGTCTGGCCGCACATCCGCATGTGCGGGCCATGTACGACACACATCACTCTAATATTGAAGAAAAGACAGCGAAGGATGCCCTCCACCGGATCGCGCCCTGGCTGGCACATGTACACATCAGCGAGAACGACCGGGGTACACCCGGCGACGGACACGTCCACTGGGATGAGACCTTTGCCACGCTGGCGGATATCAAGTACAACGGTTGGCTGACGATCGAAGCCTTCTCCAGGAATGATCCGGATTTCGCCAACGCGATCAATGTATGGCGGGAGTATTCCGCACCCTGGGATATGGCTGAAAACGGACTTCGGTTCATCAAACAACAGATCGCAAAACACAACTGATCCATCTTTAAATCAAATTGCAACCATATGTCACAGAACAACTACCCCAAACTACACAATGCAACCTGGCCCGGCATCGTGGGCAAAGGACCGGATTCTGAACCCCCGATCGATCTGGATACACTCCTGCACTTCACCGCCAATGCCGAAGCGGATGGCGTGAAATTCGATGGCATTGACATCGGACTGTTTGAGCCTCATTTCAATATCGATGAGTCGGAAGACGGGATCAAGCGACTGGCGGACAAGGTGGGCGCTTTGAACCTGAACATTGGCTCGCTGGTGGCTCCGATC
Source organism: Chitinophagaceae bacterium (assembly GCA_947463755.1). GTDB lineage: Bacteria > Bacteroidota > Bacteroidia > Chitinophagales > Chitinophagaceae > Pollutibacter. The sequence goes on along the minus strand of CANHUK010000326.1, from coordinate 200 downwards.
TGGGGTGGACCGGCCATGGGCAGTAAGGAAGACCGCGCTGTGTTCGTGGATATGGTGAAGCGCTCCTGCGAATTCGGAAAGAAACTGCGCAATGCGGGCGTACGTCCATACGGTATCATCCGGATCGATTCCGCCAGCAAGCCCGAAGCCTGGGCCAAGGATCCAGCAGGCAACACGAAGCTGATCGCAGAAACCTTCCG
>CANHUK010000325.1 GCA_947463755.1 Chitinophagaceae bacterium | reverse complement strand
ACTTGCCAGCTTTCACTTCCGCCGACGATGACCACATCCAGGCCGAATTCCTTGGCAAAATCAATGGCGACGAGGATTTCACGCACCACATCGCAGTGGATGTAGAACTTCTTCGAGCGATCGAACAGACCCCGCATGGCCTCCAGTTTGAGGTTGGGTTCTGTAACGCTGGGCTTCGCGGCATAAGCCTTGCCTTCGCGTAACAGTGCCTTCACCTGGTCGATCTCTTCCAGTGCCCGCTTGACGGGATCTCCCTCGGGTTCGGCGCCCGGACCGCGACGACCAAAGCCCCCGAAACGGCTGGGACGGCTGAAGAGACTGGGCATCCGGAAATGCAGGCCGCCATCCATATGGTAGGCCGCATCCTCCCAATTCCATGCATCGAGCTGAACGACAGTGGAACTTCCGCTGATCGTACCGCCTTCCGGGATGATGTTCGCCAACAGGATGCCATTGGACCTCACGGTGTTGATGATCTTGGAATCGGTGTTATAGGCAACGATGGCACGGATCGAAGGATTGTAGTCACCGATCTCCCGGATATCGGTCGTAGCGCGCACGGTGGGGGTTTCCACCAGGCCCATGCCGGAAGACGACAGTATGAGACCGGGATACAAATGCTTGCCGGCGGCGTCTATGATGGTTACATTGGCACCTTCAGTAGCAATGCCCGTGCCCACGCCCGTGATCTTTCCGTTTTCAACGGCCACGGTGGCACCGGGTATCACCTGGCCGTTGCCTACATGCACCGTCGCATTTTTGATGTAAACTTTTCCGGTCTGCACCTTGGCCGGATATACATTGTCCTGCGCTTTCACACTGATGGATAATGCCATCAGGGCAACGACAAGAGAAAGCGCTTTATGGATATATTGCTGTTTCATGAATTCGATTTTTTAGTGTTCAGATCAGTCCAGGTCGATGGCCAGCAGTCCGTGGCTGTGGAAATGTTCTCCGCAGTTGTACAGCAACTGGTAGCTCGGGGTAGCCGGTACGACCGGTCCTCCGGCACGCTTTTCGCCGGACATTTTCTGGATGAGGCGGTTTCTTTCCATCGTGATCTGACGCCTCATTTCGGCATCTTTCTGACGATCGAAATACACGACGCCATCGACGACGGTCTGTTCGGCCTTTGCATAGATGCTCAGCGGATGATCGCTCCATATCACCAGGTCGGCATCCTTGCCCGCCCTGATGCTGCCGACCTTGTCATCCACATGGAGCATTTTGGCCGGATTGATGGTGACCATGTTCAAGGCATCTACTTCGCTCATGCCTCCGTACTTGACACTCTTGGCCGCTTCCTGGTTAAGCCGGCGCGCCATTTCCGCATCATCGGAGTTGATGGCGACATTCAGGCCGACCTTGTGCATGATGGTGGCGTTGTAAGGAATGGCATGTTCTACCTCCATCTTGTATGCCCACCAGTCGGAGAAGGTGGAAGCAGCAGCACCATGCGCCTTCATCTTGTCAGCTACCTTGTAGCCTTCGAGGATGTGCGTGAAGGTATTGAAGGTAAAGCCCATCCGGTCGCCCACTTTCATAGCGGCGTTGATCTCGCTCTGCACATAGGAATGGCAGGTGATGAATCGCTGACGATTCATGATCTCCACGAGCGCGTCGAGTTCCAGATCACGACGGACGGTACGGAAGGGATCGACAGCCGTGCCCTTTTTGGCGGTCTGGGCAGCAGCGGCGGCCTGCTTCAGGGAAGATTCATAGAGTTTGGCGCGCTGGAAGGCATCGGTCAATACCTGCTCCACACCCATCCGGCTATCCGGGAACCGGGGATTGCCCTGGGTGGAAGAACTGCGCTTGACATTCTCTCCGAGGGCGAACTTGATGAAGCCGGGCGCGCCAGCGAACTTTAGTTCTTCGTCGTTTGCACCCCAGCGCAGCTTGATCAGCTGGGTCTGTCCGCCGATGGTATTGGCGCTTCCGTGAAGGATATGGGATGTTGTGACCCCGCCACTGAGCTGGCGGTAGATATTGATGTCATCAGGGTTGAGGTTGTCGGCGATGCGGACTTCTGAGGTAACAGATTGTCCGCCTTCGTTGATGGAGGAAGCGGCGATGTGCGAATGCTCATCGATCAAACCGGCCGTAACATGTTTGCCGGTACCATCGATCACCTTTGCGGTCGGATCGCTCAAACCTTTACCAACTTGTGCGATCTTTCCGTTTTTCACAAGTACATCAGCGTTCTCGAGTTTCCCCTGTGCGTCGCTGGTCCACACGGTAGCGTTGCGGATCAGCATATCCTGTGCGACGGGCTTATCGGTCCAGCCGTAGGGCAAAAAGGGATAGTTGACCTTTCCCGGCCGGCCGGCTGTCTTCTTTTTGGCAGAATCCGACTTGGCTGCCGCAACAGTTTGCAGGGATGCCGTCCATGTCAATTTATTGCCGGCTGAATCTTCGCCATATCCATTCCAGTCAGTACCATTGCTGACACCACTGAGGCGATACTGTCCACGTACCTTTTTTTCCGGAGCGAAACTCAGTCGCACCATGCGTCCGTCGTGACTGAAACGGGCGGTCAGTGTATCCTTGCCGATCACACTGGCAGCGTTCCCGCTCTTCACATCGACCGTGTAGGTCATATTTCCCTTCGGGGAATTGATATTCAGGGCATAGGAGCCTTTGATATCGAGCCATGCATCTTCCTTAACCCCATACTTTATCCCCTGCACCCAGTTCTGCAGGATCTGTGTGCCTTCCTGTAAAACCGGACCGGTAGTGACGATGAAATTGGCATGCTTGCCGGGGTCGATGCTTCCGACCTGATCATACACACCGAGCAGTTTGGCGGGAACAGCCGTCAGTGCATCAATGGCAGCAGCTTCGGATAATCCATGTTCGATGGCCTTGCGAAGTCCGGTCATGAAAGCCCGGCTGTCGCGCAGATCCGCAGTCGTGAGGGTGAATGGGATGCCTGCCTGTTCAAAGGCCGCCGGGTTGGTGGGCGCCAGTTCCCAGTGTTTCATGTCCGCCAGCGACACAAAGCGTGCGTCGTTGGGGTCTTCGACATCCATGGTGGCGGGATAGTTGAGCGGCAGGATGAAGGCCGCCTTGGTGGCCTTCATGTCGGACATGCGCTGGTATTCATTACCGCCGGCTTTGATGATGTACTGTACGCCAAATTCATCTCCGATACGGTCGGCGCGTAAGGCATTCCACTTGTCGCCCGCCTCGAAGATCTGAGGGAGTCCCTGCAGGGCATTCCACGACTGCAGGGTGATGTTGACTCCTTCTGCAGCGGGATTGTTGCGATACCATGCGGCGTCGATATAGGTTTGGCGCAGCAGGGAGATCATGCCCATCATAGAGCTGGGATAGCTCTGCTGGCTGCTCCCCTTATTAAAGGAGTAATGGGCGGAGGCTTTTTCTTTCAGGATGACCAGGTTTTCCTTTTGATCCGCGAGGGTCACGAGCACGCCCGAGCCGCGGGCGATGCCGTCCTTATGATGGGTGAGCACCGTGCCGAAGCCTATTTCGCGAAGTGAGCGTGCGCGGGATTCATCAACATTGAACACCCTGGCACCTTCGATGTCTGTGCGAATGGCCTGATTCCAGCCGAAGGCTCCTTTCTGATT
>CANHUK010000324.1 GCA_947463755.1 Chitinophagaceae bacterium | reverse complement strand
GTGGGAGCGCCTCCGGTGGTGACGGGTGCGATCTGATTGGGTTCGCCCAGCTTCGGATCAAGCTTGCTGCAGGCTGACAGACCGATCACGCCGGCTGCCGCTACAAGTTGAATCGTATTCTTTATGGTTCTCATAACATTCCTTGTTTGCTCGTTCGTGAATTAGAATCCTACGTTGACACCGATGGTGACCATACGCGGACGGGGGAACTGGGTATAGTCGAAACCTCTCGACGGGATGCCGTTGATGCTCTTGTCGACGTTGACTTCCGGATCTACGCCGGAGTAGTTGGTGAACAGGGCAAGGTTCTGTCCGGAGAGATAGGCAGACAGTGTGCGGACACCCTTGATACCTTTCACGTCGAAGTTGTAGTTGAGGTTCAGGTTGGAGAGCCGGATGAAGTCACCCTTTTCGAGGAATCGGGTCGAAGGACCGTTTCCGTTGAAGGGGTTTTCATTGCTGTTGAACACGTCATAGGTAACGTTTCGGGAGTTCTTCAGTGAACCCATCAGGAACTGGGCGTTGGCCGTGTTATTGTACACATAGTGACCGGTAATGGCGTTCAGGAAGACGCTGAGGTTCCAGCGACCATAGCTGAAGTTGTTGGTCAGACCAGCGAAGTATTTGGGCAGTGCGGATCCTGCGAGTTTGCTCTGGGAGTTGTCTTCGTAGCGACCGATACCATTGCCGTCAAAGCCCTGGAAGACCGGGAGATACCAGGAGAAGATGGGAGCACCGTTGGAGAGCACCTGAGCGAAAGAACCTGTCAGACCCTGACCGCTTACCTCACCCGTATTGATCTGGATGGGCAGGCCGGTGATGTTGTTGTTCACAGTGGTCATGTTATAGTTAACATCCCACTTGAACTTGGCGCCTTCGATCACTTTGTAGTTCAGATTGAGTTCAATACCACGGTTGGTGACCTTACCGGGAAGGTTGATCCACCAGTAGCTGGTCGGAGCGAAACCACCGGGGGTCGGGGCGAAGAACAGCATGTTCTCACGCATGTTGTCGTAGTAGTCGAACGTCAGGCTGAAACGACCATCTTTGGTACCGAGATCGACACCGATACCGGTGGTCGTTACTTCCTCCCATTTCAGGTCGGGGTTGCCCTGCTGGATGAAGCGGGTGACCGGCGTTCCGCCACGCACCGCATAAACCTGCTGCAGGTTGAGGGCTGCGTAGGCTCCGAGGTTGTCCTGGCTACCCAGTTTACCCCAGTTGGCGCGAATGGCAAAATTGCCGAGTACCTTGCCCAGGGTGTTCTTGGCCCAGCTTTCTTCCATCACATCCCACTTGAAGGCGAGGGCGGGGAAGGTACCATAGCGGTTGTTCTCACCGAACTTGGAAGAACCGTCCGTACGCAGGGTTGCGGTCAGGAAGTAACGGTCGTTGAACGTGTAGTTGACCCGGCCGAATACGGATTGCAGTTCGTTGTTGCTATATCCGGGGACGAAATCAATATAGTTCTTGAAATTGTTGAAATCCTTCACGTACACATCGCTCGGCTTGGCTACTGCAGTGCCCAGGCCCCAACCTGCCTTACCGGTATACTTGGTCTCGAAACCCTGGAAGGAATAACCCAGCACGGCGTTCAGGGCATGCTTACCAAAGTTTTGGTCATAGGTCAGATACTGCTCGAACAGCCTGGAAGAGGAGGTGAGATTCTGACGCGTAGTGCGACCATTGTTCGCGTTAGCGGATCCGTTGATCTGCACACCAAAGACGTTGAGGTCACCGATACCATACACACCGTCCGGCAGACGGGGGTCGGTGAAGGAGGTACGCTCAGCGTCAGACTGGTCGATACCAACCACGGCCTTGTAAGACAGATTCTTCGTGATCTGGTAGGAAGCGGAGAAATTACCAAGGAAGCGATTCACGACATCATTGTCTGTGAAGTAATCAAGCATTTGAACGGCATTACGCTGACCGTCGGAGGTGAAATATGATCCATCTGCGTTGAGGACAGGTGCCGTGGGATTCGCCTTCAGGGCCACACCGAGCAGACTTCCCTGGAAGCCCGCGTTGTTGGTAATGGGCGCATAGCTGTTCCTGGCATTGGAGTAGGTCAGGTTTGTTTCGAGGGTCAGCTTGTCGTTCAGCAGTTTCTGGCCCAGGTTGGCACGTGCGGTCAGGCGCTTCAGATTGGTATTCTTGATGATACCATTCTGATCGTCGTACGAGCCGCTGAGGCGTGCGGTGGTACCCTTATTGCTGTAACCCCAGCTGAGGTTGTAGTTCTGAGAGAGTGCCGTGCGGAAGATCTGGTCCTGCCAGTCGGTATTCGCACCGAAATCGATGGCCTTGATGGCATCCTGAGCACCCAGCGGGTCTGCGCCACCGGCGATGTTGGCGCGCTTGGCACCTACCAGGAAGTCCTCAGAGCTCAGCAGATCGTACCTGCGGGCGGTGGAGGCAATGGTGGTGTTGGCGGTGAAGTTCAGCTGGCCTTTCTTACCACCGCGACCTTGCTTGGTGGTAATGATGATGACACCATTTGCACCGCGGGATCCATAGATAGCGGCAGCAGATGCATCTTTGAGTACCGTGATGCTTTCGATATCACTGGGGTTCAGGAACATCAGCGGATTTTTGGGGGTCGTACCACCTTCAGCACCGCTGGCGGAACCGAGGGTACCACCCTGCAGCAGGGGTACACCATCCACTACATACAGCGGCTCCTGGGCACCACTGATGGAACCCGTACCACGGATGTTGATGTTGGCAGCAGCGCCGGGTTCACCCGAGGCGGGCGTTACCAGTACACCGGGAGCACGTCCCTGAAGCATCTGGTCAGGGGTAGCGATCTGTCCCTTGTTGAAATCCTTCTCCCCGATGCGGGCGACAGAACCGGTCAGGTCCTTCACACGACGGGTACCATAACCTACGACCACCACATCCGTCATGGATTGAGTGGCAGCTGAAAGACTGGCATCGACCTTGTTGGAAGCCGGAATGGCCACTTCAAGGTTGCCGAATCCGACAGAGGTGATCACGAGCGTCCGGGCATTGGCCGGAACAGAGATGGAGAAACTTCCATCCGCGTTGGTGGTACCACCCGTATTGGTGCCTTTAGCCACAACGGACGCTCCGGAAACCGGCGTACCATCCTTGGCGTCCGTCACCCGGCCGGAGACAGTCTTGGTCTGAGCGAATGTTACCTGGAATGCCATCAGCATCACAGCAGGTAAGATCGCCCGCATGAATCGTCTTAGAGTCATAAACAGTGGGTTTTTGAATTTTTAGCCAATCGTTAAATATGTAAGATTTACACCTTTGGGGAAAAGGAAAAAAATAACCCCTGGCAGGGTTTACAGATCATGGAAGAAATCGACAAACATCGGTTCATGGTCAAGCTAATTATGGCAACGGCGTACTACATAACATGTAATGACAATGCAAGTTTATTAAACGCTGCACATTTTCATCATGATCTGATTGCATACAAAAGTTTTTAAAAATAGATAATATGTTGTATTTCAATATCTTATTGAATTTTAGGCTAAAAAATTCTTTTTTGCAAAGGTTTGCGATAATGTTTTCTGTTGATAATTTTTTAGCTTCAGTACCATGAAATCAAGGTCCACACTCAAGCATATCGCAGAACACCTGCATC
>CANHUK010000323.1 GCA_947463755.1 Chitinophagaceae bacterium | reverse complement strand
TACCCTGACGCTGGCCCCAGCGCTTCCATTCTTCCGTGAAATTATGGAGGATCATCTCGTCGATGACGGATCGATAGTCGAACAGTACGCGTTGTTGCGTCAGGCTGTCACCTTCTCCGAACAATGCGGGGAGATGATTGCGAAGATCATATCCCCTCGATCTGCGGAAGGATTCGAAGAAGTCCCAGGTCCAGTTAGACTGCCCGCGGGCGTCATCTACTTCATAGGAATCATTGAAGAAGCCGCGCAGGTGTGAGAGATCCTGTCCCTTAAAAGCCGTATCGAATTTGAGGAAATAGTTGCGCGCCGCTCGTTGGGAGAAGTGGTCTATCGCATATCCTTCTCCTCCTGGAGCGGCGCGTTCCACCATCTTCCCGTGCAGTCCGCTGAAGACTGCGAAAAGTTGCCAGGATCCGCTGGCAGGCGACCAATCGAGCGTGCCGTCGGGTTTGACACGTGCGGTGAGATCGATGCGGGCACCGTTGTCGCCGTAGGCCATGAGGCTTTCAAGCGGAATGTTTCCGGGGAACTGGATCTGATCCAATGCAAGGCCCTGGAGGTTTGTGTTCGCCGCCACCGGCTGCTTCAGCTCACTGATCTTCGGCATGCGGTTATTGGCGGTGCGGATCCAGGCATCGCGCCGAAAAACGACCGGTTCCGACAGTTTCTGTCCCGCTTCCAGACGGAATTTTTTCATGTACACGGAGCGACTGGCATCTTCATCCTTGACCCAGGGACCGCCGAAAGGCCAGCCGGTGGCGTTGGCGAGATCGACACCTATGTCCAATCTTTTCGCCTCGCGCAGCGTGTGACTAAAGACCTTCATCCAGGGGACCGTCAGGAAATCGATGTGCCGGTGCTCCTGACCTTGTATCCCATAGATCGGTGTGATCTCCACCCCACCCAGACCGGCTTTGCGATATGCTTCCAGGTTCTGCGTGATGCCCGGTGCATCTACGGCACTGCCGAGCCACCACCAGCGTGTCCATGGACGTGTTTCATTGGTGACTGTGGGCCATTTCGGTTGTGCGTAACCGTTAGTAACCGGATTTGCTGCCAAAAATCCGATGAGCAGTGCAGATCTGAGGGCGGTTGAAAAATGTACGTTCATCGCTTTATATTTTTCCGGATGTCCACGGCATAGATCTGTTCGATCCCTTCGAAATTGGCGCGGAAGATGACCCATCGGTCGTCGGGACTAAAATGCACGTTCGGTTCGAGTCTGTAGTTATGATGCGTCATGTCCACCAGCCGCTGAGAGCGCAGGCTGTCGCCTTCGGGATGAAAGAGATAGATCCATCGGCCATCCTTGGCACGGGCCACCTGACCGGGGTCGCCGCCGTCTCCGCAGAACAGTCGCTGGTCGTTGGATAAATTAAAGTGGATCGACCATTCGTCACGTTTCAGTTTGTATTTACGTTCGATGCCTGTTTCTACATCAGCACCGCACACGAAGAAGGTTACGCTCCGGGGTTGCTGAAGATCGAACCAGATCGTCTTGCCATCATGCGAAAACCACTCATGACCGGCGATCTCCATGGGCATGCTGCGATGATGGACGATGCGCTGTTGTCCGGTGGAGATCTTCAGCGTATGAATGCGGTCCACCTTATGCCAGGGGCCTTCGTGACAGAACATCAGGAGGTCCGGATCGAAGGGAGAAAACTGAAGATGGTTCAGCCAGGCGGTATCCGTGAGGCGATCCGTGCGTTTGCCCGTGGTGATATCGATCGTGAAGATCGTGCGGGGCAGTTTCGCTTCATAGATCACATTGAAGTAACTTGATTTATCGGGGTTTTTTCGGAACAGTTCACGTTCCGCATCGCTGGAACGTGTGCCGGCGAGCATCGTTCCGTCGGCGTTTACGGTGCTGACCGAACCCCGGTAATCCTGGTCGAACACATGCACCTTTCGTGGTGATCTCGTGCGGATGTCCAATTCAAAGATCGTATCGCGGATCTGATAGAAGATGCGTCCGCTGGGAGCATGTACGATCTCGCCGTTCATGGGTTGTTCGTGTCGGGTCAGCGTTTCGGATGTACGTGTTTTCAGATCCATCAGATGGATCTGCCGGTTTCGGGCATTGCCGGATGAGATCTCCTGCTTACTGACACCGGTGAGATCGATCCGCTCGCTGCCGTAATAGACCATTCGTTCTCCAACGAATGGGTTGTTGTGAAAATAGAAGCTGAGGTTACTGCCGCGTTCGCGATCGGAGAGCCGGACAATACGATGTCCGGTCGCACTGTCGATCCATTCTGTGGGCATGCGCTTGCCGCCTGTTGACAAAAGGGGCTGTGCAGATACTAACGTAAACGCACACACGAAGATCGTTAGGGTTATCAGTTTTTTCATCATCGGGGATCTTAATTACCATCTGGCAGAATGGCCGAGGCGGGCCTGCCAGGCGGCAAGTGAAAACTTTCGAAAGCCGGTGGTTTGGCCGGATCAAAGTTGCGAAACGCCGGATTGATCATACCGGCCAGCGGGGTATCCGAGATGGCCAGGGCGGCAGCCACGCATCGCGCGAGCTGGTAGGCTCCATAGGTGGAGAAATGCGTGTTATCTTCCAATTTCGTCTCCTGTCCTGGAAAACTGTTCGCCGGGAAATGTACAAAGGCTTTTTTAGACTCGACGGGGCCCCAGGCCTCATACAACGTTTTACTCATTGCGTTGAGATCGATCAGCGGAACCTGCTCCAGCCGGGCGGTCTGGCGCATATCTTCGGGATAGTCGCCGAGGGTGTTGACGATCTGCCCGTTGGTGTCGAAGTTTCGGCGATGCATTGAGGTGACGAGCACCGGCTGCACGCCGCGTTTTCGGGCTTCCGCGATCCATTCGCGCAGGGTCTGCCGGTAGGTGGTAAAGGGATCGAGGTGACTGCCGCCGGGTTTCTGGTCGTTGTGGGTGAATTCGATGAACAGATAATCTCCGGGTTTGGCGAGTGACCAGATCTTTTCAAGCCGTCTTGCCCCTTTGAAGGAACGCATCGCTTCTCCGGATTCGGCATAATTGGCGACCACAGCGGCCTCCGGCCGAAGCATGGCAGGGAACATCTGTCCCCAGGCGGCCCAGGGCTCCCGGTCCTGGTCCACGACAGTGGAATTGCCGGCCAGGAAAATGACCGGCTTATCGGTCACCTTTTCAACGGTCAACGCGCAGATCTTAGGGAGGGAATCATTGAATTCGAGGGTCAACAGGTCATCCCAATGCAGATAGGCATGCTCGCGTGGTTTCAGTCTGACCTTCGAAACCACCTGACCCTGAGGGTCTCGGATAAGGCTGTCGCGGACATGCACAAGAAAAGTGAGCGTCTTCCATTCCCCCGACTTTGTAATGGTCTGGTCTGCCATCAGCCGCCGGCATTCTGACCTGACGATGGTGGAGGATATGCCTTTCCGGTCACCCACGGTCACTGATACCCGATAATTTCCTTCGGGCAGGGCCAAGCTGAAATAGAGTGGTGCATGTGAAGTGATGAGATCTCCGGTCAGTGCATCTCCGCCACGATCGATGGAAACGGGCTGTGATCCGTAGCTCCAGCCGTAACCGGTCTTCCGGTCGAATGTTGTATTCGATCTGACCGATGTCCATCCTTTGGCAGGTCTGCCGTCGCCGAAATCAAATC
>CANHUK010000322.1 GCA_947463755.1 Chitinophagaceae bacterium | reverse complement strand
TCAGCTCTTCTTCCCACCGCCCCAACCCCGGGAACGGCGGCCTCAAATGTTCCGGGTCGCAGTTATTTCGCGAGCCTGGTCAGTCTGGCGGGTTGCGGCGAAGGCCCGAGGTCTCAGATATCAGTGGTCGTGCATCCAAAACCTGCGGCTCCTACTGCCCCGGGGGTGAATACATGCAAGGATGCGACCGGCGTGTTTCTCCCCACCCTGACCCCGATCGCAGGGCATATCCTGCACTGGTGGGGGACGGACGCCACCGGCGGAAGTTGGACCTTCACGGCCAGGGTACCTTCCACCAATACCATAGGCACCGTTAATTATTACGTCAGTCACTGGCAGCAGGCGACAGGATGTGAAAGCGACCGGACCCTCATTCCCGTTACGACCCATCCTGTTCCGACTGCCTCTATCAGTGGCGGAGCGACGGTATGTATGCAGGCGCCTGAGCCTTTACTGAAGTTCACCGGCATCAATGGCACGGCCCCCTACCGCTTTGCCTACAAGATCGACGGCGGGGCTGTGCAGCAGATCCAGACCACCGGTACCGGAAACGAAGTGAGCCTGCCGATCCCCACCTCGGCGGCGGGCAGCAAGACCTTTGAACTGATGGGTGTGCTGGATGCGAACACCTGCGGCCAGATTCAGAGTGGGCAGGCCATTTTCCAGGTGCGACCCAATCCCGCCGCGACCATCTCCGGTGCTACCGAGATCTGCGAAGGTTCCCCCTCGCCTTCCATCCAACTCTCCGCCTCCAACGGAAAGGCCCCTTACACCTTTACCTACCGGATCAACAGCGGAGCGGAAGTCAATGTCGTCTCCGTGAATGGCACTGCAAACCAGACGCTTGCCGTCCCGACAGCCACTGCAGGTGATTTCATCTACCGGCTTGAACGGGTATCCTATTCAGACGGTGTGACCTGTTCCACCACCATCGGCAATGATGCGAAGGTGACGGTCCATCCCAATCCTGACGCCAATCTGTTGATCCCGGGGCAAACCGCAAACCTGTTGAAGATCTGCCAGGCTTCCACCACAACCTCGCTCAGATTTCTGGCCAATGGGGGGTTGGAGCCCTACACCCTCACCTATCGGATGAATGGTGGTGCATCGCAAACCATCGTATTACCGGTCGGTTCCTCCACACTGGACCAGCCGGTGCCCACCACCACGGTCGGCACTTTCCGCTTCGAACTCCTGACCATCTCGGATGCCCGGAATTGCCGACGCACCTTATCGAACGCCAACGCGACCGTCACCGTGCTGGCACAGCCGGATGCAACGGTCTCCGGCGCAACGGATGTTTGTCAGAATGGTAGCGGATCTCCCCTTACATTCACCGGATCCGGAGGTACAGCCCCCTACCAATTCACCTGGCAGGTCGATGGTGGTCCGGACCAGACAGGCAACAGTACTGCAGGAACTGCTGCAATGACCGTAACGCCGCCTACAAATGCCGTCGGTCAAAAAACCTATCGACTGACAAAAGTCTCCTATACGGATGGGCCTACCTGTCACAAAGATCTGTCCATCACCAAGGCTGTTGTTATCCACGCGCCGCCGTCTGCTCCATCTACAACGGACGCCTCGTTCTGCCTGGGGGCTTCCGGTGCCACCCTCCCATCAGTGACCCCGGCCACCGGGCATACCCTGCGATGGTACGGAACCAGCGCAATCGGAGGCACTTCCACTGCCAATCCACCGCTACCTGCCGTTGGCAATGCAGGTGACATCCTGTATTATGTCAGCCAGTACGAGAACACGCTCGGTTGCGAAAGCGATCGGGCAGCGATCCGGGTGACCACCCATCCGCTGCCAACAGCCTCGATCTCCGAGACGGGAGGTGCCGCCTCTCCGGTCCTGCGCTGTCAGGATGCACCGGCAGGCTCGATCTCCTTCACCGGTGCTACGGGCCTGGCACCTTACAAATTCACCTACAGGATCGACAACGGCCCGGAACAATCGGCCACCGGTACAACAGCAGCTCCGATGCCCGCCATTTCCGTTCCAACCAATACGCCCGGAACCTATCGTTACGAACTTCGCGCCGTAGAAGACGCCCGGGGATGCAGGCAAAACCAGACGGGATCAGTGACCTTCGGTATCAGGGCCACGCCTGATGCAACCATCGACGGGTCCACGACCCTTTGCAAGGATGCCGCTGCCCCGAACCTGATCTTCACCGGCAGTCGCGGAACCAATCCCTATCAGTTCACCTACAGGCTGAACGGCGGGGCGATCCAGACAATGTCCTCAGACATCGGAAAAGATACTGCCGGACTGCGACAGCCAACACAGTTGCCTGGCATCTATGTCTACGAACTGTTGCAGGTAGCCTACACCAACGGCATCACCTGTGCAAAGAACCTCACGGGCACGGCCACGATCACCATCAATACCATTCCTCAGGGAACCCTAACGGCCGAGGCCTCCCTCGTGGAGAGATGTCAGTATGGCAACAAGACCACCCTGCTCATGACAGGAACTGGTGGTAAATCTCCCTATCGCTTCGAATATGATCTGAACGGGACCCAGAAGACTGCATCCGGTCAGCCCACATACAGTGCGATCCAGGAAACCAGAAATCACGGACTTTTCTCCTACCGGCTCCTCGGCATCAAAGATGCCAATGGATGCACCGGCCCGGTATCCGGTAGTGCGGATGTACGCATATGGCCTGCCCCCATCGTGGATGCAGGCCCCGACCATTGGATCCTGGAGGGACAAAGAGCCACGCTGGCCGGTACCGCATCCAATGGCAACGGGCTGATCTTTGCCTGGACGCCCTCCGTCAGCCTGAGCGACCCGACATCACTCCGTCCGGTAGCTACGCCACTGAACTCTACCAGATACCTGCTGAGGGTCACCACTGACCAGGGCTGCTCAGACACAAGTTCTGCCATGGTGACCGTGCTCTTCATCCCCGAGATCCCCAACACCTTCACCCCCAACGGCGACGGCGTCAACGACCGCTGGGAGATCAGGAACCTGGACAGATACCCCGGAGCCGTGGTTGAAGTTTACAATACAACTGGAGCGCTTGTATACCGCACCACGGGCTATTCCCAGCCATGGGATGGCACCCATGCCGGACGACAGCTGCCCGCCGGTACTTACTACTATGTCGTGCACCCCCGATACGGAAGGGAGAAGAAAGCCGGGTATGTGACCATCCTGCGCTGACCTTATCCACGTATCCGTGGATGAACGGCCATTCTGGTACGATTTGATTGTCGTATTTTGTAGGAAATTCCCCCGATGCCTCGTACAATTGTCTGGCTGACACTCCTGCTGTCGGCTGCATGGACCGTAAGGGCCCAGACGGTGATCAGGACACAAGATGGCGTGACCATCCGGTCTACTTCCGAATTGCTTGAGAAAACAGACAAGCGAGACAAATACCGCGTGACCATCAGTGCCTCCAACGGCAACCCGCTGGACATGTTCTATGCCGTCCAGAAGAAACCACAACCCAACGGCACAACCGGTCTGGGAAAATCAGATCCCAAACATTTTGCGGAGGTCATGCTGACAAACCCCGGCAGCCTGAAGGACTTCATGGGCGGCACCGTGAAACTGAACGGTGACCAAACCAGCGAGATGACGGGCAGAGATGAGATCCTGTTCCGCATCCCTGCAG
>CANHUK010000321.1 GCA_947463755.1 Chitinophagaceae bacterium | reverse complement strand
CTACGTACGCTCGCTCTTCGGTAAAGGACAAGCCAAGATCGCCCAAAAGGTGGGTGAAGAGGCCGTCGAACTGGTCATAGAATCCATGCGTCATGAGCCGGAGCTGTTTCTGAACGAAGCGGCGGATCTGCTCTTTCATTATTTGATCTTGCTTAACAGCAAAGGATATAAATTGCAGGATATCCGCGAGATGCTCAAACAAAGACATTCCAAATGAAAAGGATCCTGATCATTTGCTGCCTGCTTCCGCTCATGGGACTGGCGCAGTCCGCCAATACGATCACCATCGAGGGCAGTCTGTCCGGACTGCCTGACGGCACGGTGGTTTCACTCCGGGATCAGAACCCGGAACTGACAACACCCATCGCCACGGCGAAGACCTCCGGTGGAAGGTTCACGATGAAAGGCCCGCTACCCGCATCCAACCTCTACTATCTCAATTATCCCGGAACAGACCAACGGCTGTTTCTCTTCCTCGAGCCGGGCACGGTAAAACTCTCCGGACACAAGGACTCCCTCCTGGCCGCCAGGGTGTCAGGTTCCAAAGCTCATGATGCCTTCACTGCCTTTAACAACGAATTCAGCGCACCCTTCGGGAAGGTCAGTGCGCTGGCACAGCAGTTGAACGGAGGTGCTTCGGATAGTTCCGGAACCCTGCGCAAACAGTATGAAGCCGTTGTTGCAGACATCAATCGCCGGACAGACGATTACATCCGTAAATATGACCAGTCCGTGGTAGCACCCTTTGCTATTTTGGTGATGTCGCAACTCACAGAAGACCCGTCCATTATGGAGGGCCGGTTCGCATTGCTGAAGGCAACGGCCCGAGAGAGTTTCTATGGTCAGATGGTGGCCAAGACCCTGTCTGACGCCAAGGCGGGGGCTGTTGGCTCGCAGGCCATTGAATTCACCCAGAATGACCCGGACGGGAAGCCCGTGACCCTGGCATCATTCCGCGGTAAGTACGTGCTGATCGATTTCTGGGCCAGTTGGTGCCGCCCCTGCAGGGATGAAAATCCAAATGTGGTCGCCGCCTTTGAAAAATTCAAGGCGAAGAACTTCACCGTGCTCGGTGTCTCCCTCGATCGCAGCAAGGAACCCTGGCTAAAGGCCATTTCCGACGACCGGCTGACCTGGACGCATGTCAGCGACCTCAAATTCTGGAACAACGAAGTGGCACAACTGTACAAAATATCCAGCATACCCCAGAACCTGCTGGTCGGCCCCGATGGTAAGATCATCGCTAAAAACCTGCGTGGTCCCGAACTTCACAAGCAATTGGAGAATCTCATCAGGTAATTTCTTTCTTTCTGTACCGGCTGATCGGGTGGGCGAAATGTGGATAACTTGGCGCTGATCAACCCGATCTTTCGAAATCATCTGAAGAACTGAGCTGAACTTTGCAAATGCATCAAGAAATAATGATATTTCTTGATGCATTTTTATTTCAGGCTCAGTCTTATTCAGGGACTGACTTCATCGTTTGTTAATAGTATGTTATCGCGCTTTTCAACAAAAGAAGGTACTTTTGTGCCCTAAAATCAACGTCTATGCGCATATTCAAGTTCCTCGCCTCCATGGTGATGGTCCTGCTGGCGGCTGTTGCCGTTCAGGCTCAGGTCACCACCAGTTCGATGAGCGGTGTCGTGAAGTCCTCCGCCGGAGAGTTACTCCAGGGAGCTTCCGTTAAGATCACACACCTGCCCACGGGTACGGTGGTTACCGCTTCTACCGCTTCCAATGGTCGTTTCGTGGTGTCCAACCTGCAACCCGGAGGTCCTTACACGGTGGAGGTTTCCTACATGGGATACGCCACACAGTCGAGGAAGGAAGTTTACCTCGATCTGGGGGAAACCGGCCGTGAAGATTTCTCCATGAGCGGCAGTTCACAGGAATTGAGTGAAGTGGTGGTCACGGCTACCCGTTCCAAACAAACCGTGAACGGCGGCGTCGGAACCAGCATCTCCGCCGAGCGCATGCAGAATCTCCCCACGGTTGGTCGTAACCTGACAGATTTCATACGTCTGACGCCCCAGGCTAAGACGACCTTCGGCGGTGGTATTTCCATCGCGGGCCAGAACAACCGTTACAACCAGATCATGTTCGATGGTGCCGTCAATAATGATGTCTTCGGTCTGTCCGAGACAGGCACCAATGGTGGCCAGACCGGCTCATCCCCGATCAGCATCGACGCCATCGAATCCTTCCAGGTAGGTGTTTCTCCCTATGATGTTTCCCTGGGTAACTTCACCGGTGGTTCTGTGAACGCCATCACCAAGAGTGGTACCAACACGGTCAAAGGATCTGCTTATTTCATCAACCGTAACCAGCAGTTCGCCGGACGCACACCGATCGGCGACAAAGCAGCCGCCATCAGCCTGCCCGACTTCCAGGCAAATACGATCGGTGCCACCATCGGCGGCCCCATCATCAAGAATAAGCTGTTCTATTTTGTAAGCGCTGAGATCCAGCGCGACGAGCGCCCTCAGCCTTTTACCCCCTCCGCTTTCCGCAACCCGCCCGGAGCCTCCGTCATGCAGGACTCTGTCGGCCTGATCGTTGCCAAGCTGAAGACATTGGGCTATGATCCCGGAAGCTACACTGACATCCCGGATCTGCTGAACTCCAACAAACTGGCCGCCAAGCTGACCTGGAACATCAACAGCAAGCATCGCCTGAACCTGTCCTATCGTTATACCAAGTCTGACCGCTCGCTGACGTCTGCCGGTACGACGACCCAGATCCGTTTCTTTAATAACGGATATCTGATCCCGTCCACCACAAATTCAGCTTCCGGTGAATTGACGAGCCGTTTCACGAATCGTCTCTCTAATAAGTTGTTGCTCACTTTCACGAACGTCCTGGATGACCGCGACCCGCTGGGTAAGGACTTCCCCCGTGTAACGATGAACTCTGTCAATGGTACGAGCTATGTATTCGGAACGGAGAACTTCTCCACCGGTAACATGCTCAAGCAAAACAACTTCGCCATCTTCGATGAGTTCCGTTACACTGCAGGCGATCACCAGATCAAGTTTGGTATCGATGCTGAATACAGCCGTTCTTACAACCTGTTTGTACGCGATAACTATGGTACCTATACCTATAACTTCGTGAATCACTGGCTGCAGGACCTGCGTCCCGCCCAGTACACCCGTTCCTTCTCCCTGGTTGATAAGGTTGTTGGTGATGGTAGCGAAGCTGCCGCCAAGTTCAACAGCGTCCGTGCCGCCGTTTTCCTGGCAGACCAGTGGCAGGTGAGCGATAAACTCGAATTGAACTATGGTGTTCGTCTGGATTACTTCGATTTCCTCTCTACGCCCAACGTTGATCCTTATTTCAATGCCACGGCACTGCCTGTGCTGTCAAGGTTCTGGGATATGAAGGGCGCCCGCTCCGGTCAGAAGCCTGATGCACAGCTCCATTTCTCACCCCGGATCGGATTCACATACGATGCCGAGAAAGGTCTGAAAGTGCGCGGTGGTCTGGGTGTCTTCACCGGTCGCCTGCCCCTCGTATGGCCTGGTGGTGCCTTCAACAACACAGGTGTCAACGTCGGTGGTGTTGCCCTCAACAACCCGAACATCACTTTCCGTGCGGATCCGTTCAATCAGTATCAGCCCTCAGACCTGGGCGTGAGCGTTGCTACG
>CANHUK010000320.1 GCA_947463755.1 Chitinophagaceae bacterium | reverse complement strand
GGATCTCAATGGAGATGGTCTGATCAATCTTTATGATCAGCGGACCATCGGACATACTCGTCCGTTCATGTTCTACGGATTTAACCTGCAGTTGCGCCGGGGTCGATTCTATGCAGATCTGTTGTTTCAGGGAACCGCCAACCGGCAGGGCATGATCACCGGAAATACCATGTGGGAGTTCCAGTCCAACGGGCTGGGGCAGGCCTACCCGCATCATCTCTCGCGCTGGACGGCTGCTACAGCTGGTTCGGCCACCTATCCCCGCCTCACCGTGGGCACCAATCCAAACAATCATGTCACTTCCAGCTTCTGGATCGAAGACCTGAGCTATCTGCGACTGCGTAATGCCGAGCTGGGATATCGGATCGAGCAGCCTGCCTTCCTCAAGGGTAAGGTCCGTGAGATCCGTGGATTCGTCAACGGGCTCAACCTGTTGACGTTGTCTTCTTTCCGCAGGGCAGATCCTGAAACCCCGCTGGCGAACTATCCCGTGCAGCGGGTAGTCAATGCGGGCATTGCGCTGACCCTTTAACATCCAACCCATTTCAACCAGAAAAGTCCGATCATGAGATTTCGCACACACTATATCACCGGTATGCTGGCGATGGCCCTGCTGGGAGGTTGTCAGAAATTCGAGACCGAACCCGAGGAGACGATCACGGAGGCCTATGTGTTCGACCAGTTCGACCTGAACGGCACCTTTGCCCAGCAGGTGGTCAACAATATTTATGCGCATCTGAATCCGGGCTTTAACCGGATCTCCGGGGTGGTACTGGATGCGGCCACAGACGATGCCATACCATCTGCCATCACGCATCCCATTGAGGTGCTCTCGAAGGGTCGACTGACGGCCGGCAACAATATCGAGGATGCCTGGGCGTCTTCCTACGCCTGCATCCGGAAGGTGAATCTCTTTCTGTCGAAGCAGTCGATCGTGCCCCGGGATGCGCAGACCAAGCAGTTCTGGCGGGCCGAAGTCAGGTTCATGCGTGCTTACAGTTATTTTGAGCTGATCAGGCGCTATGGAGGCGTACCGCTGATCGGAGATGTGGTGTATCAGCCCGGGGAGATCGTTGGTCCGAGTCGGAATACATTTGAAGAATGTGTCAGTTATATTGTAAGGGAATGCGATATCATCAAAGATTCTCTGCGCAAGGAGACGGCCACGGAGTTCCCGGCCACGGAATGGGGGAAGATCACCCGGGGCGCCGCGCTTGCATTGAAATCCAGGGTGCTGTTGTATGCAGCCAGTCCGCTGTTCAATCCGGCCGGCAATCCGGCCAGGTGGCAGGCCGCTGCTTCTGCCGCCAAGGAGGTCATTGATCTGGGGTATTTCTCGCTCAATGCCTCTTTTCAGGGCACCTTTGTGAACCGGTCGCTGCGCGAGATCATCCTCGCCCATCAGCGTCCCATCACCTCTGATGTGGAGCGCAACAACGCTCCCGTCGGCTATGGCGCCCCCAATCTCAGCTATGGTTATGTGAGTCCCACGCAGGACCTGGTCGATGCCTTTCCTGCGGCCAATGGCCGGTCGATCTCCGATCCCGCCTCCGGATACCTGGCCTCGAATCCCTATGCCAACCGGGATCCGAGACTGGGGTGGACGGTTTTCTTCAATGGCAGCCGCTGGTTGAACCGTTCGGTGGAAACTTTCACCGGGGGATTGGATCGTCCGGGCGGGATCCAGACCCAGACGCGAACCGGTTATTACATGCGTAAATTCCTGGCCGACCTTTCAACGGCCACGGCCTATTCAAACCAGACCCATAACTTTCCCATCTTCCGCTATGCGGAGGTCTTGCTGAACTACGCGGAGGCGCTCAACGAGTCAGGCAATACAGCCGAGGCGTTCAATCAGCTGAAAGCGATCCGGCTTCGCGCGGGTATTCCGCTCGGTACAACGGCGGGTTTCCAGCACGGCTTGCCCGTCAGCATGTCACAGGCGGAGATGCGGGCTGCGATCCGCAACGAGCGGCGCATAGAGCTGGCCTTTGAGGAACATCGGTTCTGGGATATCCGCCGCTGGAAGATCGCGGAAATCGTCGCTAACCGCGATGTCTTCGGCATACGGGCGACACCGGCGGGTGCCGGGGCGTTCAGTTATGTCATGGAATCCGCAGATCGATTGTACTTCAATCCGGCAAAACACTATTTCTATCCGATCCCGTTCACGGAGATGAATGCCAATCCGAATCTTGTTCAGAATCCCGGTTATTGATCTCCGGCAAATTGCATGGCACCATGACTAAGTTCCGATTCCCGATTTCCTGTCTCAGGCTTTGCATGCTGTCGGTCTTGATCGTTGCGGCCGGCCGGTCTGTAACGGCTCAATCGCGCCCCAATGTGATCGTCATCATGGTGGATGACATGGGTTACGGCGATCTCGGGTGTTACGGATCGAAGTTGATCCGAACGCCCAGGCTCGACCGCATGGCGGCGGATGGGATCAGGTTCACCGATTTCTACAGTGGCACTTCGGTGTGTGCACCTTCCCGTGCTGCCCTGATGACTGGATTTCACACTGGTCATACGGCAGTACGTGGCAACCGGGAGATCAAGCCGGAGGGTCAGTATCCTTTGCCTGACAGCAGTTTCACCATGGCAGAATTATTCCGGGGGGCGGGTTATGCGACGGGTGGTTTTGGGAAGTGGGGACTGGGTTCGCCCGGTTCGAGCGGTGATCCCATGCATCAGGGCTTCACGCGGTTCTATGGGTACAATTGTCAGCGGGAGGCGCATCATCTGTACCCGGACCATTTGTGGTCTGACAAGCTGCGGGTGGCGTTGGACAACCGGTTTGATCAGCAGCGGCAGTATGCGCCGGATCTGATCCAGGAGCAGGCGTTGTCGTTCATTTCGGCGCATGCGGGACGTCCGTTCTTTATGTATCTGGCGTACACGCCACCGCATGCGGCGTTGCAAGTGCCGCCGGGTGACAGTGCTTTTGAGGCATATAAAAAGGTCTTCAACGAACAACCGCAGCCGATAGCGGAATGGAAGGGTACGGGTTATCAGCCGAACCCATATCCCAAGGCGGCCTATGCCGCCATGGTCAGCCGGATCGATCGTTATGTGGGGGAGGTCCTCGACCGGTTGAAGGCACTTGGGATCGACCGCCACACGCTGGTACTGTTCACCAGTGATAATGGTCCGCATAAAGAGGGCGGCAATGATCCGGCATACTTCAACAGCGCTGCGGGTTTCCGGGGTGTCAAGCGTTCGCTCTACGAGGGCGGGATGCGGGTGCCGCTGATCGCCCATTGGCCTGCGGTCATCAGAAAGCCTTCGGTGACTGACCACGTTTCCGCTTCCTGGGATCTGCTGCCGACCTTTGCCGCCCTGCTGGGTAAACCGTTACCGGCCGCTGTGGATGGTCTTTCCCTGCTTCCCTTGCTGCAAGGCCGCCGGGGGCAAATGGAGCATCCTTATCTCTACTGGGAGTTTCATGAGGAGAACGGCCGCCAGGCGGTCCGCATGGGATACTGGAAAGGTGTACGGCAACAGCTGGTGAAACAGCCGGACGGACCGATCGAATTGTATGATCTGCGGAACGACCCTTCAGAAAGTAAGGATCTCTCTGCCAACCATCCGGATGTTGTCGCCCGGATCGGTCAGATCATGAAAACGGCACGGGCAGAGCATCCGGATTTTC
>CANHUK010000319.1 GCA_947463755.1 Chitinophagaceae bacterium | reverse complement strand
CTTCATCATTGAGGGAATCGAGGAATATACCGGCGTAACGATCATCTCTCCAAAATGCAGGGAAATTGCAGCGGTGATCACCGATCAGCTCGGCCGGGGCATCTCCGTTTACAAGGGAACCCGCGGTTATGGCAAACGCGGACACAACACAAGCGAGATGGACATCTTGTTCACGGTGATCACACGGCTCGAGGTATCGAGATTGCAGACGGAGATCGCCGCCATCGACCCGAACGCTTTCGTGGTGATGCACAGTATCAAGGATACAAAGGGCGGGATGATCAAGAAAAGGCCACTCAAGGAACATTGACAAGGATTGTTGGGATGTAAGGCCGCAGAGCGGGTTCAAATCGGTATCTTTGGACCCTGTCAACTGAACGGCTGAAGCATGCAAAAGACCTTACAGATCCTGATCGCCTCCTTGAAACTGGCCTTTCAGGAACTTTACAAGAATAAGTTAAGGACCTTCCTGTCGCTGTTCGGTGTCACCATCGGCATATTCTGCATCATCGGTGTTTTATCCACCGTCAGCAGTCTGGAAAAGAACATCCAGGACGGGATCAAGAGCCTCGGCAGTAATACCATCTATATCGACAAATGGAATTATCAGGGAGGTCCGGACTATCCCTGGTGGAAATATGTGAACCGTCCGTCGGTGCGGATGTCTGAAGCCAAGATCCTGCAACAGAAGATGACGATGCAGCTGGACATCGTCTTTAACCTGTCTGTTCAGAACAAGGTAGAATATGCCGATCTGGCGCTGGATGGGATCAATTATCATGGGATTACCAGCGCATTCGACAGGATCCAGCCGGTAGAGATCTTGTACGGACGCTATCTGAGTGCATCCGATTTCGACAAGGGAAGCTCCGTCACGGTCATCGGCTTCGATGTGGCAGAAAAACTCTTTGGAAATCCAGAAAAAGCCGTGGGACAGGAAGTCTCGCTTAAGGGGAGAAAGGCCCGCGTGGCAGGCGTTATCAAAAAACAAGGTAAGAATCTGATCAGTGGATGGGACTTCGATCAAAGCATCCTGTTGTCATATCCCTTCATGAAGCAGATGTTCGATGAACGCTTCAATAACCCGAAGATCCTGGTAAAGGGACCGGAAAACGTGTCCACGGATAACCTGAAAGGCGAGCTTCGGGGGGCGATGCGCTCCATTCGCCGACTGGGCCCGACGCAGGAGGATAATTTCGAGTTGAATGCCATCTCGGATTTCAGCAAGTCGGTGGATTCGCTTTTCCAGAGTGTGAACCTCGGCGGATGGTTGATCGGACTGCTCAGCCTAATCGTTGGCGCCTTCGGCATTGCGAACATCATGTTTGTGACCGTGCGCGAACGTACCCCTCAGATCGGATTGAAGAAAGCGATCGGTGCAAAGAAGAAGACCATTCTGATGGAATTCCTCATGGAGAGTTCCTTCATTTGCATCATCGGAGGGCTTATCGGGCTGATCCTGGTGATCCTGCTGGCGGGTTTGTTGACCAAGATCTTCAGTTTCCCGGTGTTTGTTGCACCCTCCATTCTGGCGCTGGCCTTCTTCGTATGTCTGCTCATCGGTGTGCTGGCAGGCATCATACCGGCCATTACGGCATCTCGCATGGATCCCGTAGTAGCCATCAGATCCAAATGACCTGGTCCAACCCTGTTCCACATGCCGCCCATTCATATCCTTGGCATCGAGAGTTCCTGTGACGAGACCAGCGCATCCGTTTGTGTTGACGGCCGCATCCTTTCCAATGTCATTGCTACGCAGGAAGTGCACCAGGCTTACGGTGGCGTGGTACCTGAGCTCGCCAGTCGCGCGCACATACAACACATTGTCCCCGTCGTGGATTCCGCCATCCAGCAGGCGGGCATCTCGCTGAAAGACCTGAACGGCATCGCCTTCACCCAGTCGCCCGGACTGATCGGGGCCCTGCTCGTCGGCGCGGGCTTCGCCAAGTCCCTTTCACTCGCATTGGATGTTCCGTTGATCGGGGTACATCATATGCAGGCCCATGTGCTGGCGAACCTGATCGAAGATCCCGCTCCATCATTTCCTTTCCTCTGTCTTACGGTCAGTGGCGGGCATACCCAGATCGTGCTTTGCCGATCTCCACTGGATATGGAGATCCTCGGGGAAACCATAGATGATGCCGCCGGTGAAGCCTTTGACAAGTCTGCTAAAATGCTGGGCCTCCCCTATCCCGGGGGTCCGCTGATCGATAAATATGCGGCCTCAGGCGATCCCTCCCGTTTTCATTTCGCAGAGCCGGTCATACCCGGACTTGACTTCAGTTTCAGCGGAGTGAAGACTTCGATCCTGTATTTTCTGCAGCAGGCGACACGTAAAGA
Source organism: Chitinophagaceae bacterium (assembly GCA_947463755.1). Lineage (GTDB taxonomy): Bacteria > Bacteroidota > Bacteroidia > Chitinophagales > Chitinophagaceae > Pollutibacter. The sequence continues at coordinate 1,313 of CANHUK010000319.1, read as the reverse complement.
GCCTGATTTCATTCAACAGAATCTGGCCGATCTCTGCGCATCGATACAGCACCGGATCATAGAGATCCTGTTGAAGAAACTGAAGATTGCTGCCCTGGAAACCGGCATCCGGCAGGTCTGTCTCTCGGGTGGCGTGTCTGCCAACAGCGGACTGCGCAAGTCCTTCACCGCTCTCGGAGAGCGGCAGGGATGGAAGGCGTTCGTCCCACGTTTTGAATATTGCACAGACAATGCGGCGATGATCGCGATCACCGGATATCATCGTTTTTTGGCCGGCAGATTTGAAGGGTTGGATGCTCAATCCTCGGCCCGCGGACATTGGACTGCGGAGGGATGATCCATGGGCAACGACTATTTCCGTTTCAAGCAGTTTACCATCCATCAGGCCAGGTGTGCGATGCGGGTCACCACGGATGCCTGTATCCTCGGTGCCTGGGTTGCGCGACATTACCCGTCATCCGGCAGGGTGCTGGACATCGGCAGCGGTACCGGATTGCTGATGCTGATGATGGCCCAACAGATGAAGGGATGGATCGATGGCGTTGAAATGGAACAGTCCGCAGTTGAAGAATCCTGCCGCAATATTGAGGACAGTCCATGGAGCGACCAGATAACCGTCCATCATGCCGATATCAGAGCTTACCGGTCGGAAATTCCTTATGATCTGATCGTTTCGAATCCGCCTTTTTTTCATGGAGACCTGAAGCGTCCGGAAGCCGCACAGAACCTCGCGATGCATGGTACGGAATTATCTCTTATGGAACTGGTCTCTGCCATCGATCGATTGCTGTCAGCGGACGGGATGTCGGTCATCCTCATTCCTCCACATCGTTCGGAGGAGTTGAACAGCCTGATGCGGGATGCCGGGTTGAGAAAAGTGTCATCACTAACGGTCAGGCATAGCCGAAATCATCCGGAGCTCAGAAGGATCAGCGTTTTTTCGAAACGGACAGATGTTGTTAAGATGCATGAAGTGCTGGATATCCGCGAACCTGACGGTTCGTATTCACATGCCTGCAGGAACTTGCTGGAACCTTATTATCTCATCTTTTGAGTGGCATCATCGACGGCCGTACGCTGTGAGGTATGCGTATCCGGGGGTGATCTGTCCGTGATCGGTCATACGTGCGCGGGAGATGATCAGGTTCGAAGGATCTGAAAGTCCGGGCAGCACATGCTTGATCAACTGTTCGCCGAAGTAACGGGAAGCATCCCGGGGTAATTCATTGGGGAGGTTTCCGACGGCTACCACATCCACGGATTCTGGCAGATAAGGCGCTGTCTTTTGCAGTGTATAATGGTCCACACCATAT
>CANHUK010000318.1 GCA_947463755.1 Chitinophagaceae bacterium | reverse complement strand
TAGTCGGGGAAGAAGCTCGTATCGCTGAATTCATATAGGTACCAGGATCCGAGCGGGTCCGGTGTCTGGGAGACGGCGAAGATGAGTGAATTGATCTTCGTGCCGGTTCGGGAGGAATCCCCGAACTCTGTCATCACCCAGCGACTGGCCGCGGCATCGTACCAGGCGATGCAGTCACCACCCCCGTTGTAGGATGCGCCCGGGAGTTGGTCCATGAAAGCCTGGACCTTCAGGGTGCCGCCACGTTTATCGAAGATCTGGAAGAAGGCACTGCCGCTGCTGCCGTTCACCATCTGGATCACATGATCGGGACCCACGGCCAGGGTGGGATCGGCCGGGGTGACATTGCTGGCGGCGATGCCTTCGAGGTCCTGATCGACCAGCGCCCGTCCCGCTTCAATAGACCCCTGGGTAGTATTGTCCCTGCCGGAAAGCGGCCCCGTCGTTTGCGGCAACTGGTAGTCGCGCTGCCAAAGCGGGTCCGGACCCTTGTGCCGGGATCCGTAACGTGTGAATTCCGGTCGTTGCAGGTCGCGCGCATGGAGCAGTCCGATCCGGTCGCGTGTGGGGATGTCGATCCTGTCAGCGGAGGTGTCGGGTGTCCAGTTGCGCAAGGGACCCGTCACCGCCTGAAGCCGGATGCTCATCACTTCCGGGCCAGGCGATTGAGCAACGGACCCGATCGAACGAAGTACCAGTAAAATAAATATAACTCCGCGCGGATTCATTTGGTGTTTCGTTTGTGCGTAACCGTTAGCATGGTGGGGTATCAGCCCAATGCGCCGGCGATGCAGGCGCACATGAGGCAGGCGATCGTGCCACCGACCAGCGCCTTCAGTCCCAGTTCCGTGAGATTCCGGCGTTGGTTGGGTGCGAGCTGGCTGATCCCTCCGATCTGGATGCCGATAGAGGCGAAGTTGGCGAAACCGCAGAGGGCGTAGGTGGTTACGAGGATCGATTTCGGATCGGAGATCAGTCCCTCCGCCTTCATCTTGCTGAAGCTGATATAGGCCTGGAACTCATTGATGACGGTCTTTTCACCCAGCAGTTGCCCAACCTGTACCATCTCCTTCGCATCGACGCCGATCACCCAGGCGATGGGGGAGAAGACGTATCCGAGGATCATCTGGAAGGAGAGGCCATCGTAGCGTCCATGGCTGAACTCCCTGATGACGGCGTTCAATCCCAGGTGATGGCCTACAGAGCCGAGTACCCAGTTCAGCACATACATGAAGGCAGTGAATACGATCAGCATGGCACCAACGTTCACGGCCAGTTTCAGGCCGTCGGTGGTACCCATCGAGATCGCATCCAGGGTGTTATCGCCCAGTTTCTCACGGCTGATGCGGATCTCCCGCTCCACCGGTTCTGTTTGCGGAAACAGGATCTTGGAACATACGATCGCTGCCGGCGCACTCATGATCGACTGGCTCAGCAGGTGCAGGGCGAAATACTTCTGTTGTACAACATCCGAACCGCCCAGGAATCCCACATAGGCAGCCAGCACGCTGCCGGCCGTGTTGGCCATCCCGCCGACCATGATGCACAACACTTCGCTTCGATTCATCTTATCCAGGAAGGGCCGGATCATCAGCGGAGCTTCCGTCTGACCTAAAAAAATATTGGCAGCGGTGGATACACTCTCCGCACCTGAGATCCGCAACTTGCTCAGCAGAAAAGCAAAGAAATGCACCACTTTCTGCAAAATGCCAAGATAATATAAGAGGGCCGACAACGCCGAAAAGAAGATGATATTCGGCAGCACCTGCACACCGAAAATATATGCCCAGCTGCCACCCGGATTGGCCAGGTTACCAAAGATGAACTCCGTACCCTTATGTGACAGATTGATGACCTCCACGAATTTCTCAGACAACCACTGGATGATGATCCGAAAGAAATTGTATTTGCCGTTGGACAGCACACCGATCGCAAAAGCGATCTGCGCCAGAATGCCCACCCCCACCAGCTTCCAGTTGATGGCCCTGCGATTATTGCTAAGCAAAAAACAAATGCCAATGAGGCAGACAATGCCCAACGTTCCCCTGCCGAGGTTTTCCCAAAAATGATTCATGTAAGATGGCTTGTGCTAATGAGTGGTGACCGAAAGATAATCCATTTCATTGAATGTCCACCGCTCAGCGACCGATCCGCCGCCACAAAGCCAACGCCAGCTCGTTGATGTCTGCGGAGATCTTCAAACGCAACACCAGGAAGATGAACGCAGGCAGGAATGCGGCCGATTGCAGGACAATGTTCAGCGGCATTGAACCTGTGTCGGGGATCAGGCCCGCCAGCAGCAGACAGACCCCGCCAATGACCAGTGCCTTCACATGTGAAAGCGAAAATGGCTGTAGCCTGAATAGTTTCCAGATGAGGACGAATCTTGTGCCGTTGAAGATGCACAGGGCAATGAGGTTGCCGTAGGCCGGCCCCATCACATCATAGCGTTTTGTCAGCCAGTAGTTCAGCGGGATCGACAGGGCCACCAGCAGGATGTTGGTCAGGAATTCGATCTTCCAGAACCTCGATAGTAAGAGGATCTGCGTGTTCAGGCCCGTGGCCAGATCCACCAGCTTCGCGATCCCGCTTACCGCCACCACCATCGTCAATGCGGCATAGGGTGAGCCCAGGAATCGTACGGCGTCGTCGAGGTGCAGCAGTACCATCCCGAAGATCGCGATGCCCGCCACCAGCAGGTTCAGCGAGGTCTTCTTGTACAGCCGGTCGATCCGCAGGAGGTCCCGGTTCTTCCAGGCCTCGGCGATGAAAGGCGTGGAGATCGACACCAGTGATCGCTGCGGTACATCCATCACGGTCACCAGGTAGGTGGCAATCGTGAAGACTGCGGCATCCGAGAGCCCGCCGGTCGACTGGCTGGCGAGAATGATCGTGTCATTCGTCCGGGCGACGATGTTGAGGATCGCACCGCCCAGCATGAAGCCCCCGAAGGACGCCATGCGACCGGCCATCCGACCCGTCAGGCGGCTTGGCCGTGGATGCAGGGCCAGCCCCCCGTTCCGGGACAGTACCGCTACGAAAACGAGGATCGCCGGGAAATAGATCCAGGCGTAGAGCGAAATGAACCGGTTGAAATCTACCCACCCCGCCATGAAAGCGAGGATCAGTGCGGTCGTCAGCAGTCGGAAAACGAATTCCTTCAGCGCGTTCGACAGCACCGTCCGGCGCTGGCTCCAGGCATGCGCCTCCAGGATCGTGAAAAAGACGATGCTTACCGTGAAGGGATAGAGCAGATTGAAGTATTCGACGAAGAGTGGCGACCGGGCGCCGAACTTCCGGATGATGAAGGGTTTCATCCAGGGCAATGCGACCATCAGCAATGCGGATCCAAGGGCCCCCAGCATGAGACTGATGAAGGGCAGGTCATTTTTATTTTCGGGTACCCATGACCGGTAGAAGGGATGAAAGCGCAACGTCACAGGGATGCTGCCGAGGGTACAGATCGTGCCGAAGACCATCGCCACATCCAGCAGGATGCGTGTGAGACCGATCTGTTCGGGCGTGAAATGCCTGGGGAAGAGCAGCAGGATATTCACTGCGCCAATGGCGAAGCCCAGGTAGATGAAGAAGCTCGACAGGATGCTCTGTCTACGGACGACGCCCATGGGTGAGGATTAGTTCTAGAAAGGTCTT
>CANHUK010000317.1 GCA_947463755.1 Chitinophagaceae bacterium | reverse complement strand
TCTTGGCGACCCATCCGCCATGGGATTCCACGGTATTGTCATGTCCGTTCGGGTCTTTGATCAGGGGGAATAAGTTATCGAGTTTACCGTCGGGGATATTCCGGTAGGCATCCATCTTGGGGATCTTGGTGAAATTGCCCGCTACAACGTGGATCGACTGCTTGTCGGGGGACAACACCACACTGTGGGTGCCGTGTTCGCCGGAACCCTGCATGGATTTCAGCAGGGTGATCTTGTCGTACTGGTCGTCTCCGTTGGTGTCCTGCAGGCGATAAAGTCCGCTGGTTCGCTTTAGATCGTTGTTGCCGGAGTGGTTGATCATCACGTAGAGGCTGTTGAAGGCATACAACAAACCCTGGGCATATCCCATGGAAATTTTACCCGGATCCTTTTGATTCATGAAGGCTGAGTCGCTCAGAACTTCGAGTTTCTCGGCCCGGGTCTTGGTGATGGTATCCCCGATGGCCGGAACGGTGATCCGGTAGAGGTATCCGTACTGGTCGGATGCGATGATCCGTCCCTTTGGATCAAAGGTCATCGACACCCAGGAGCCCTCCTCGTGTTCGGACGGGCCATACAGGCGCTCAGCCGTGAACCCCGCGGGGAGCTTGAGTTTTGCGACTTTTGGATCATTCGAAGTCAGGGGCGGTTCCGAGGGTTGCTGGTAATAGGTAAAGGCCGTGGCGATCAGCAGACAGGAAATTCCTGTGAGGGCGAGGTTGATTGTTTTTTTTCTCATGGCACGCGTTTGCGTACCTGAAACTTATGAGGATTTTGCCAATTAAACAAACCGCAAGTGCAGAATGGGTAAAAGAGGTTACTAACAAACCAATTTTGATGCAGTCACCTCATCCGCACGGCCCATAAAACCTGAAGGAAAACGTATGCATTAATCGATGATCCGCCGAACCTCCAGCGGGTCTGTGCAGGCGAGTAGCATCTCCCGGATCGTTTGTCGCGTCACGGGATGCTTCCGGTCACGAATCAATTCACACAGGGGTTCCAGGACAAATCTCCGTTCCGCCATCCGTGGATGAGGAACCTCCAGATCATTTGTCCGGATGATCATATCGCCGTAAAAAAGGATGTCCAGATCGATGGTCCTGGGACCAAACTTCTCGCCCCGAATACGGCCCATTTCCCTTTCGATCTCCAGCAGGGTATCCAACAGGGATGCCGGATCCATTGTAGTCTCGATCTCCAGCACCTGGTTGAGGAATTCGGGCTGTTCCTCGATCCCCCAGGCGGCTGTTTCGTAACAGCTCGACCTGCGCAAAATCCGGCCGGCCCGGATACCTAACAGATCAGCAGCATGGGAGAGATTCGCTGCCCGGTCACCCAGGTTTCCGCCCGTAAGAATATACGAAATTTCCATGAATGCGCAAAATTAACACAAGGGGGCATTGGCGTTGATTTTTCTTCTCAGCTTTGATTCCTTGCGGTCAGGATTTCGGTCCGGCAGTTGCCACGCTTTTCGGTAATTTTGCGCCACAATCAAGGGCATGGGAAAATCCTACAGTCAGACCAGGGCGATGTTCGCCATCGCAACGGCCAGTCTTCGTTCCATGCTTCGCAGCCCTTCGGCGATCATTTTCAGTGTACTGTTCCCCTTCATCTTCATCCTGGTGTTCGGTTTCCTGTCGTCACCCGTACCCGTGATCCGGGTGGCATACGAACGGGCGGGTGATACTTCTCATCCCATCGCACGCGCCCTGCGCGACCGGTCAAATGTCATTGTATCCGACAAGGATTCGGTCACCATCCGCACTGACCTGGAGAAGGGGCGCATCACGGCATTGCTGCGGATCGATCCCGTCAACCCGGCAGGATACCCGAAGTATCGGGTGGTGGTGACCTCATCCTCTGCTTCCGGCGACCGGATCGGGCTCCTTCAATCGGTCATCCTGCGAACGATCGGAGAGGTGGAACGTTCGTCCGACCCGAATCGTCCGGTGTACGCCTTCATGGAATCCGTCGAGGTGCCTGGGCGGGTGTACCGGACGATCGACTTCGTCCTACCCGGCCAGCTGGGGTTCTCACTGCTCAGTGCCGGGGTTTTCGGCGTAGCCTTTCTCTTCTATAACCTCCGTCAGACCCTGGTCCTGAAGCGCTTCTTCGCCACCCCCGTCAGTCGCCCGACGATCATCATCGGCGAAGGACTGGGCAGGGTGGTCTTTCAGTTGCTGACGGCCGTGGTGATCCTGTCGGTCGGACATTTTGCCTTTGATTTCACCCTGGTCAACGGATGGACGACCTTTTCCGAGATGCTGCTGCTGTCTTTGCTCGGTCTGGTTGTGTTCATGGGATTCGGTTTCATCGTCAGCGGATTGGCCCGGTCGGAGAGCGCGATCCCTCCCTTCTCCAACCTGGTGACCCTGCCGCAGTTCCTACTGGCCGGCACCTTCTTTCCGGTGGAGAACTTTCCGACCTGGCTGCAGCCGGTGTGTCGTGTGCTGCCACTGACCCATCTGAATGAAGCCATGCGCAACATCGCCTTTGAAGGGGCACATATCACAGATTGTGGTCGGGAGATCGGATACCTGCTGCTCTGGGGTGTAGCCGTCTATGCCATCGCTGTCAGGGTCTTCCGGTGGGAATAAATACAAATACATGAAAGCTGTCAAATCGATATTTTTTGTCATGACCGGCCTGGCACTCGTTCTGACCGCCATCTCCTCCTTATTGCCCGGATCAGTGATGAATTCGCGGTGGGTGAAGGTTGGTGTCTCACGGGAACGGGTAACCGAAAAATTGAGAGACTTCAATGGTTGGGCTTCGTGGAACCTCTTGCTGACCGATGCTTCAGATATCAGGGTCTCAGCCGCTAGGGCGTCCAACGGAGCATCCCTGGCATGGAAGGATCCACGGGGGACAAGCCATGGCTTTACGGTTACGGCCGATAATGATGGCGGACTGGTCACGAGACTCACTATGGGCAGCGGACGGCCGATGGAGTCGGGCTTTGCGGTTCAGCAAAACGGGACGGATTCGGTGCAGGTTGTCTGGTATGTGATCGAAGATCTGAAGTGGTATCCCTGGGAGAAATTCTACGGCATTATGGCGGGTGACATGAAGGGCCCGCTTTTACAGGGAAGCCTGGATAAACTGAAGGAGATATTGCATGCGGAGGCTGCGGAAGGGGCACCCCAGGATACCACCTTGATGAAATAAATACAAGGGCTGGTCAAACCTTCAATAAACCCGCCTTCCATAATCCATTCACCGGTTTGTTATCCCAGAACAGCCCGAAATCCTCAAGTCCGACTGCCATATAATCCTCTTCCGCTTCGCGCGTGAGGAAGATCTGCTCCGGTTTTTCGGTCATGCGAGACAAATAGTCTGCCAGCCAGCGTCCCTGCGCCGGATCTGTACGAATGACCATGGTTTCCTGAGGAGTTTCCACGCTGAGTTCCGCGACTTCCCAGGTGTTCCCTTTCTTTGTGCGGGTGCTGATGTTCAGCGAGGGTTTACCCCCCAGCCACACCCATTTGGTATCCGGTTTAAGTGGCAGATACTCCTCTGTATTGAGGCAGTTGCGCATGAAATCTTTTGCCACCGAAGTGCGCGGTACCGGGAATTCGAACCACTTGTGCAGGGGCTGGTCGATGCCATGGCCATGCATCCAGTTGAGCAGTGATTTCTGCAGTCCCCAGGC
>CANHUK010000316.1 GCA_947463755.1 Chitinophagaceae bacterium | reverse complement strand
GATTGACCGGCGGCGCCATCCCGGTCAGTCTCTACAATTACAATACAACGATGACAGCTGCCGCTCCCACAGGATGGTACACCGCCAGCCAGCCCTGGCGCGGAGCTTCCGGCTATCCGTTGATGTATAACAGCAACGAAACCATCTTTCTGCGGCAGCTCAGCTACAATTCAACGGTCAACCGCAACTGCCTGTTCGTCAAACCCTCCATCCTCGCCCTCTTTAACGCCGCAGACCTCCGGAGAAGAATGTTCCTGGACAAAAACGTGGCCAATGGAACCGTCACCCTGCCGGGTGCCATCCGGAACTCCCCCACCAGTATCAATCTCGGTCCTAACCTCCCCAACCTGCTCCTGATGATCGCCGAGTGCAAGGCCAGGGCCAACGACCTCGCCGGGGCAAAGGCCGACCTGGAAGAGCTCCGCAGGAATCGGATGCCTGTGGCCAACGCCACCGTCTCGGCTAATACGCAGGATGCCATGGTCAGGTTCTGCCTCGATGAACGTCACCGGGAATTTGCCAGTACAGGCATGCGCTGGTTCGATATGCGCCGGCTTTGGTTTGATGCGGCATATAATAATGTCGATAAGACCAAAACCATGGATAACGAAACGTTTACACTGACCGCCGCCAGACTCACCCTTCGGATCCCGCCCATGATCCTCCAGTATAACCCCGGCATGATCGACAATCCCTGATGAATGACCAGCGCCGCCGTTCTTTTTTCGGCGGCGCTCATATTCTTTCTCCATAAATCTTACATCATACTGAAATGAAATTGATCACACGACTTTACTCAATGGCCTTGATGTTGCTGCCCCTGCTATCTGTTGCGCAGGAAGGCTTTATGGTCAACATTCGATTAAAAGGGCTGGGGAATCACGACATCAGGGTCTTCCACCAGAAAAACGGAAGATACAAGACAGATACCCTGAAAAATACCGGATCCGATCTGGTCGTTTGGCAGGGTCGGACACCGGAACCCCAGATCGTCAGGATCGAAGTACTTGATACCACCCAATATCTGTACCTCGGAAGAGCGATCTCCATGCCGCCGCAGCTCAGTTTCATGCTCACCAATGCCGAGATCAACATACAGGGTTCGGCAACGGAAACCTTCGCTGCAGAAGTTCGCAGTAAAGACCCCGACGTGCAGGCCTATGAGAAGTTCCACCTGGTGGAAATCCTCCTCAGCCGTGAAACCTGGACGATCCAACGGGAAATGAACCGCAAAATGAACGCCCGGGATACCGTCGGCATGCAGCCGCTGAAGGATCGGGTGAACCAGCTCCGGAAAAAAAATCAGGCATTTAGGAGTGAATTCATCGATCAGAACCCGAAGGCATTCGCCAGTCTTTGTATGCTGCAAGCCATGGGACTGCTGTTCACCCCGGAACAGATGCTGGCGAAATTCAACAGCCTGGATGAGCGACTGAAATCATCTGCCACCGGACTTTCGGTACTCGAACGCATCGAAAGTAACCGGAACACCGCCATCGGAAAACCCGTCATCCCCATCCGCCAAACCGGCCTCGATGGCGAAATAGTGGATGTACAAGCCATGAAAGGGAAGGTAGTGCTGATCGACTTCTGGGGCAGCTGGTGCGTGCCCTGCCGCCAAAGCCATCCTTCGATGAAGGAGATGTATGCGATGTACAAAAACCGTGGCCTGGAGATCATCGGCATCGCCAACGAAATTGCAGGCGGCCCCAAACCCATGGAAACTCAGCTCAAAAACTGGCAAAAAGCCATCACCGACGACGGCATAACCTGGAAACACATCCTCTACGATCCAGCCATTTCAGACCTTGTCAAAGCCTACGATATCGGAGGCTACCCCACCAAATTCCTGATCGGCCCGGATGGAAAATTCCTGATGAGGCTCCTTGGGAATTCGCCGCAAAACCATGAATTACTCAAAAAGAAACTGGAAGAACTGCTCCCGGCACGCTGACCTGTCCGGACAGTTTCCAAAAAAAGGCGATGACCATGGTCATCGCCTTTTTTTGCATATTTCCCGCGTTGGTGACCTAAGCAAAAACGTTTTATCAACTCATTTTTCTCATATATTCTCCGATTCATGCAATTTATGAATCAGCTTTTAACATTGAAATCCTAATTTTAGGCGGCATGTTCGTCCTGAATCTCATCTATATTTCACTCGTTTTCTTCATGCTCGTCTTCTCCCTGCACCTGATGCTGACGAGGCATGGCAACCTTTACATCAACCGGATGCTGGGCATCCTGCTTATGGCCAGGGGTTTCCAGTACCTGTATGGATGGCTGACGGAGAACGGCCATCTCTCCGAGCTCATGTTTGTGTACAAGGTCCCAAATGCCCTGCTGTTCATCGCTCCCTCTGCCTTGTTCCTTTACGTTAAAGGCTTTGTGACCGATCAGTACAAGCTCGGCAGGTACGAGTGGCTGCATTTCCTGCCCGGCCTGATCGGATTGGCAGAAGCCATCCCCTGGGTGATGAGTTCCCGGGATTATCGGAACGAAGTTCTTGAAGCAATTGGCACCCAACAGAGTTTTTTCGCCCATCAAGATCCGGGGTTCATGACCCATGAGACAAGCATGCTCATCCGGACAGGCATGTTCCTGGCGTATGCTGGCGCAGCCTGGGTTCTTGTCATCAGGAAGGGGATCTTTAGATCCTATGCCTCCAACCGCGTTGGCTGCAACTGGGTGTTGTTGATCCTGATCCTCGCTACCTTCGGACACAGTATGGTGCTCAGCGCCATGATCTGGGATCGGATGAACCCGGAGCTCGGCCACGCCGGTTTCCTGGGTGCCGTCCGCGTCTCCATCCTGATCTACCTCTGCATCATGCTGGTCATCTTCTATCAGCCCCGGGTAATGTATGGTTACGCTTTCGTCGCCGCTGCCCTGGATGCCCCGAACAGGCTCGGAACGCTCACTCCCGAACTCTGGCAGTCGTTCAGGAAAAGAGAGAAGGAACAAGAAACCGCGGGAGAAGGAATGGGTCAAACGGGCGACACCGAAGACCAGGAGGGCCTGCCAGGCATCTCCCGAGAACGGCTCGAACGCTGGAAACGAAACCTGCTGGCCTTCATGGAGCAGGATAAACCCTTCCTGAACCCATCCTTCCGGCTGCACAATCTCGCAGAATCGCTGGACATTGCCCCGCACCACTGCTCCTACCTCATCAACATCGAATTTGGCAAGAACTTCAACCAGTGGGTGAATGAACACCGGATCGAACATTTCATCAACCTATACCAAAAGAACGCATCCACACACACCCTGGAAGCCCTGGCCCATGAAGCCGGATTCTCCAACCGCCGCACCCTGCACAACGCCTTCCTGAAAATACATGGTCAGCCGCCCGGCACCTATCTTCAACTACACTTTCCAACCAGCCCCGATATCGTTGCAAAGGGTTGATCCTTGTAAAAAATTCAAAAGATTTCACAAGATTCTGATCTGTCGGATCCGGCTTTTTCAAGCCATCCTGCAATTTTAGGTTATATTTCTAAAAAAAGTCCCTCACGGGATACCTCTTCGGCCTGACATTCAGGCGCCTGTGTCCAGCACCGATGGCCCTTCAAATCAATAAACATGATGAAATTCTACTCGCACATCTTGTGGAGCATGCTGCCCGCATTTTTGCTGATGACACTTCAATCAGTAGGTCAGACGATCACCTCAGACCTGGG
>CANHUK010000315.1 GCA_947463755.1 Chitinophagaceae bacterium | reverse complement strand
CTATTCAACCTATCTCACGACCCTGGTACGCTCTGCGGCTGACCCCGCTGTCGACATGTACAACGTAGATAACCCGATGAGCCTCGTGGGATACCTCGGACGTGAGCAGTACGGAGACTTCCCGTTGCTATATGGGCAGGTCTTCACCGCTCAGCCGGTCGACTATGAGGAAGGCGAACAGAAATACGTGAAAGGTCAGCAGCAATACGTCAATACCGGAAAGGATATCACGCCCGTATACGACCCTTCCGACAAGATGCTCCTCCCCCGCGTCTGGGATGCCAGCAACGAACAGGGACATGCCACTTTCTACCGCCAATGGCTGAACCTCGGCGAGGATGAAAAACCCGGACAAGCCGAGAACATCACCTGGGCGGTCACCTACCAGATCGGATGGATGTATCTGCGATATTTCGGATGGAATTTCATCGGCAAACAGAATGATGTGCAGGGTCTGGGTAATGTTCGGGATGGCAACACCATCACCGGCATCTCGTTCATAGACAACGCACTGTTGGGCAATCAGGACAAACTGCCTGAAACCCTCAGAAAGAACAAAGCCAACAACAAGCTCTTTGCCCTCCCCTTCCTGCTCGGCCTGATCGGTCTTTTCTACCAGTACAAAAAAGATCAGCGCGACACACTGGTGAGCGGGCTGCTATTCTTCTTTACCGGACTGGCCATCGTGTTCTACCTGAACCAGGCCGGTAACCAGCCGCGCGAGCGTGACTATGCCTATGTGGGCTCTTTCTATGCCTTCGCGATCTGGATCGGACTGGGTGTCATGCAGGTGAAGGACTGGCTGCAGCGATTCATCGGTGGCAACGGAGCAAATGTAGCAGCCGGCGCCGTGACCCTCCTGGCCGTGCCCGTGCTGATGGCCTCTCAGGAGTGGGACGACCATGACCGCAGCCAGAAAGTACTGGCCCGCGACCTCGCTAAGAACTATCTCGAAAGCTGCGCTCCCAACGCCATCCTGTTCTCCTTTGGCGACAATGACACCTACCCCCTCTGGTATGCCCAGGAAGTGGAAGGCATCCGCCGGGATGTGCGCGTCATCAACTATAGTCTGCTGGGCATCGACTGGTATATCAACCAGCTGCGCTATAAGGTGAATGAAAGCGCCCCGATCGATGTCATCTGGTCGGCCGATAAGATCGAAGGCAACAAGCGCGATTTCGTGAGATTCTATGAAAGGCCCGGGGTCAGCGACCAGAACCGCTATGTGGACCTCTACAGCCTGATGAATGATTTTGTGGGCAGCGACAAACCGGAGAACATGCTCCCTACCCAAAGTGGTGAGATGATGAACTACCTTCCGGTGAAGAAAGTGAGTGTGCCGGTGGACATCGAACTGGTCCGCAAGAACGGAACGGTGAACCCCGGCGACTCCGTTCTGTCCGAGATCCGGTTCGATCTGCCGCGCGACCTGCTCCTGAAGAATGACATGGCGGTCCTCAATATCATCGCCGCCAGTAAGTGGCAGCGCCCGATCTATTTCACTTCACCCTTCGGTGAACTCGGCTTCGGGCAGTACCTGCGCAACGACGGTATGAGTTACCGGCTCGTGCCAATGAGCGGACAGGGCATGGTGAACGATGGCTGGGCCTATGAAAAACTGTTGAAGAACTTCGCCTTCGGGGGTGCAGATAAGTCCGGCGTTTATTTCGATGAGGAAAACCGCCGCCATCTCCTCGGCATCCGTCAGTCCTATGCCGAGATCGCCAACAGCCTGGCCACCAACGGTCGTCTGGAAGAGGCCCGCAGACTCCTGAACCGTCTGGACAGCAATATGCGGACGGAGAATGTCCCCTACGGCATGGTGAGCCGCCAGAACCAGCACAACATGGTCAGCGCACAACTCGCTGAAGCCGCTTATCGTGCAGGCGACAAGGCGCTTGGTGACCGCATTGCCGGGGCCGTCAAAAAGGACATCCAGGAACAACTCGGCTACTATGCCTATCTCGGGGGCATGTCCACCGAAGAACTGATGACCGGCATCCAGCAGATCATGTCCAACCAGGCCGACAACCTCAGCAATCGCCAGCGCGGAATGTTCATCGATATCCGCCAGGCTTTCGGCCTTCAGGAATACCTGCGAAACATCGAAACATCGTTTGCACCGATACAGGTAGAGAAACCAACGGCCACCCAGGACACGACCACAGGCAACTGATCCCGGAAAATCCGTGAATGAACGGGCGGAAGGGGCAACCTTTCCGCCTTTTTCTTTGTCTTTAAGGATAGGACATACACCAACATGAAAGGATATCGTTTCAGCAAATTCGACCCGGATGCGCAAGGCAAGCCCCCTTTCGATCGCCTGCTGGACATTTTCCTGCAACTGCTTACACACACCAGCGGAGACGCCACAGAAGCACTCGACTGGATGAACCAGCTCGACCGGAAGTACCAGCTCACGGATGATAGTTATGGCATGGGAGACTTCATCGAAGAACTCCGGGAACGCGGCTACCTGAAGGAGGATGCCCAGACCGGTGCCTTCAATATCAGTCCCAAAACTGAGCAAACGATCCGACAGCGCAGCCTCGAAGAGATCTTCGGCAAGCTGAAAAAATCAACCAGAGGAGATCACCAGACCTTCAAACCCGGAGCCGGCGACGAACAGAATCCGGAAACCCGGCCTTTCAGATTTGGAGACGCCCTTGAACAGATCGATTTCGTGAGTTCGATCCGCAACGCCCAGATCCAACATGGCATCGAAGGCTTCCGGATGCAGGAAGACGATCTGGAGATCCGGGAGACCGATTTCAAGGCGCAGACCTCGACCGTGCTGATGATCGACATCTCACATTCGATGATCTTATATGGTGAGGACAGGATCACCCCCGCCAAGAAGGTGGCGATGGCGCTGAGCGAACTCATACGGACCAAATACCCGAAGGATACGCTGGACATTGTGACCTTCGGTAACGACGCGACCCAGATCGAGATGAAGGATATCCCTTATCTGCAGGTCGGCCCCTTTCATACCAACACCGTCGCAGGCCTGGAGATGGCAATGGACATCCTCAGGCGACGTAAGAATCCGAACAAGCAGATCTTTATGATCACGGACGGCAAGCCGACCTGCCTGAAGATCGGCGGCAAATACTACAAGAACGCCTTCGGCCTTGACCGAAAGATCACGGCCCGTTGCCTGAACCTGGCGGCCCAGTGCCGGAAGCTGAAGATCCCCATCACCACTTTCATGATCGCCAGCGATCCATATCTCCAGCGATTCGTGAACGAATTCACAGAAACCAACCAGGGCCGGGCATTCTACGCAACGCTCGACAGGCTCGGAAGTTTTCTGTTCACCGATTTCGAGAACGGCAAACGCCGCAACGTATATTGATTTTTCAACAGACCAACCCTGATACATGACGACCAGACCCGCAACATTCGGCGCATTGAAAGCTGCTGGCTATACACCCAGAAGCGTGAAGGAAGAGATCCGCGAAAACCTGATCGCCAGAATGACCACCGGTGTCCAGGCCTTCCCGGGGATCCTTGGATATGAGGATACCGTCATCCCGGATACTGAGCGGGCGTTGCTTTCCCGTCACAATATACTGTTCCTCGGCTTGCGCGGACAGGCCAAGACCCGCATGGCCCGGCTCATGACCGAACTGCTGGATGAATTCATCCCCGTGGTGGATGGCAGCGAGATCAACGACGATCCCTT
>CANHUK010000314.1 GCA_947463755.1 Chitinophagaceae bacterium | reverse complement strand
TGCGGAGGTTGTGAACCCTCGCCCCGTGTATCACGATGCCTTCGCTCGTTGCCTTTGCTACGGCCTTCCGGCTACGTCCCTTACTGGTCGCGGTTTTCGCCATTTCCTGTTGGTTCTGTTCGTATATAGTAGATCTACGTGTTCGGATATGCGGGTTTTACTTATCGCCTGAAACCCTTGACAGACGTGAGTTTCAGCATTTAAAAATTCTTCCTGAAAATGAAGAAAATATAAGCTGAAAAAAATTTGAAGATTCATTTTAACATTTATTTTCGTCGTCCAATATCCTGAAAAACAGCACGAAATCCTGTCGGACGGACTCGCCCGGAATGGTTCAGATGCCCTCCGGATATTGGCCACTGAAATCCAAAAACCGATCAAAAACCAAACAGTCCATGCGCGCTCTCACTCAACTGACCGACCAGCAACTGATCCATCTGTTCATCGATGGAGAATCCGAAGCACTGGAGATGATCTTCAATCGGCACAAGGAAAAGATCTTCACCTCCATCTTCCTGTTGGTAAAAGACAAGTACGTGGCAGAGGACATCTTCCAGGACGTATTCATACGTGTGATAGATACGGTGCGCAGCGGCAGATATACCGAGGAGGGAAAGTTCCTGCCCTGGGCGATGCGTATCGCCCATAATCTCTGTGTGGATCACTTCCGCAAGGTAAAACGAACACCCACGGTCCGCAGCAGCGAAGACCAGGACATCTTCGAGATGCTCAATATGAGTGAAGACGGCATCGACAGGAAGGTGATGCAGCGCCAGAGCCACGACCGCATCCGCCGGATGATCGAAATGCTGCCCGCAGACCAGCGGGAGGTCATCATCCTGCGCCACTACGCCGAACTGAGCTTTAAGGAGATCGCAGCCCTCACCAACTGCAGCATCAATACGGCCCTGGGCCGCATGCGGTATGGACTGATCAACCTCCGTAAGATGATGAACGAGAAGAAGATCTCCCTCTGAACATTCCTCATGCCCGGCGCCGTCCCGACCGGACAGGTGCCGGTGTCCGACACATGCTGTCAATGAGCTGATGAGCTGGCGGTGCACATGGGCCGCCCTGTTCAGGCGATGCCGAAGAGTGAGCGAAAGACAGCCAGTCCGTCGGTATTGCCCAACTCCGGGCTGCAGGCCCGCTCGGGATGCGGCATCATGCCGAACACATTCCTCCCTGCATTGCAAATACCCGCGATATCACGGGATGCACCATTCGGATTGGCGTTACTCCCTACCCCGCCACTGGCATCGCAATAGCGGTAAATGACCTGCCCATTGGCCTCCAGGGCATCCAACACCGCATCATCTGCATGATAGCGACCCTCGCCATGCGCAACCGGAATCATATGAACACCGCCATCGGTCCCCTGTATGTGCACATTGCGGCAGACGAACTGCATGTGGGCATTGCGGAGCAATACGCCGGGCAGCAGCCCCGACTCACATAAGATCTGAAAGCCATTGCAGACACCGAGCACCCGGCCCCCGCGACCGGCGAAGGAGATCACGGACTGCATCATCGGACTGAAACGCGCAATGGCACCGCAACGGAGGTAGTCGCCAAAGGAGAAACCACCGGGCAACACTATACAGTCCTCTGTACTGAAGGCCGAGAGATCCCGGTCCTTGTGCCACAATTCAATGACTTCCTGACCCAGGTCGTTCCTAAGTGCCCAGATCATGTCGCGGTCGCAATTCGACCCGGGAAACACCACCACCCCGAATTTCATGTAATGATCGTTTTTTGGAAGGCTCAAAGGTACGGCTACTTGTTCAGAACAAGGTAATTCCAACCGGCGATGGCAAAAATGGTGATAAGATGCAGTAGCCTCGCCATCCATGGACGACCGGCATGTTCGTAGGCCAGGGAGTGAAAGGCAGCCAGCGGAACAACCACCAGGTACAAGGATCCAAAGCCGCCAGTATTCCCCCAGCAAAAAATCAGCAGACCCAACAACAAACAGGCATACATCAGCGACCAGATCTTGCGGTTGCGGATCAGCATGCGCGGCATCTGGCGGTTCAGGGCAAGGACACCCCACAGAAATGGTATCAGCAGCATCGCCAGTGATATCCAGGTGAGAGGCAGGATCTCAAACAAGGGCCAGTGCAGCACCATGCCGGGGGCGAGACTGATCTGGCCCCATCTGCCGGTGAGATAGACCCAGGACAGAAAAAAATAGAAGGGCATCAGTAGCCCGGCAAGAGCCGACACCCAGTCACGGAAACGAGGCGTACCCATGATGGCCGGTGCCAGGAAAATGAATATCGCAAACAGGATCGAAGGAAAATAGATCAGGGCGGATACTCCCGTTAGCACCCCGGCATTGAACACAATGTCCCCGGGCCTGCGCGCATTGAAAACGCGGTTCATGTCGCCCCACACCCAGATCAACAGGGTGGCGGACAACATGAGGGCAGACAATCGCCACCAGTCCGGCAGCAGTGCCGTCACCAACAGATACGACATGGCCGGCAGGAAACCCGTACGGGGTAGTAGCTTATCCCTGTCCATCCGGCCATTCAGTATCAACGCCTGCAAAAAAACCAACACATACGCAACGAAAGGATAAAAAGAAGGAGACGCCGCGAAACTGCCCTGGATGCCGTCTGCCAGCAGGTCATAAAGATAGCCGTCACCTGACGAACGCACCGGTGGCAACGGAACCAAAAAGGCAGAGGCCCGGAGCGCCAGGCCATAAAAGAACAGGAGGACGATCGTCAGGGGATGCTGGCTTCTGAACAGAACAAACATGGGATGGCTTAGAAGTCGAGCTTCGCGAAACAGATATAATTGCGGTTCATACACGGAATGACCAACTCACGGGGCCCCGTCTGCTTCCCGTACCTCGGCATGAACTCGTAGTTCCTGTCCAGGCCCTTGAGCGTGGGATCCCGCTTCATCCGGCCTTCCGCATTCAGCGTCACGCTGTTCAGGATCTGCTCCCGGCGCTCCAGCTGGTTGAAAAGGAAACGGATCTCACTGCCCGTGTTGAACAACAGATACGAAAGCAGGATATCAGAATTATCATCGAATTGCTTTTTCCGCACCGTGTTGCTCCACTGAAGCTTTCCATCCGGACTGAAATAGAATACCATCACGTTTTCAGATACATGCCTTACAAGCGTGCCAGTGCCCCATCGGTTCCAGGGATCCGCCCAACGCCACTGATTCATGGAAGAATAGGGCGAGAAATAATAGTTGTAAGGCATCATACCCATGCCTCCGTACAGGTAATCAAATCGATTCCATCCGCCCGACCGGGAACTGGTGTAATACAACTCGCCGATCACGGCGAAACCTCCGTCACGGGTAGGTATGACCTGCCGGATGAAATAGTCGTTGAAGGCCATCTTCAGCGAGGTATTGTCGGATCGCGCATCAGAACGGAGGGTATCGTTGAAGGGAAATCGATAGGATGCATGCTGGCGATTGGTCGTCTTGTCCCATACCATACTCATCAGCCCGTCGATATTACCGCGCTTTTGAGCGTAATAGAAGGAAGTCAGCAAAAATCGCTTGTTGTAATTATCCGCCTTGATCTTCACCTCATCCAGCACGAATTCGCGCAGCGGGATCTCCGTGATCACCAGGGTGTCCGACACCGCCTTCTTGACGATGAGGTGAAAACGGGTGATATAATCGGGGTTGCCGTTTTGCGTACTGCTGCCAAAAGCCAGATC
>CANHUK010000313.1 GCA_947463755.1 Chitinophagaceae bacterium | reverse complement strand
ATCGTTACGCGCCGCTTATTCCTGGTCGTGAACCGTAAACAATCCGTTGAGGATGTGGAAAGGGCCATCGCGGTTTTCCTGCCCGTATATGCCTTGTGGACGCTCGTTGTCGTCTTCGGTTTCCCGCTGTTCTTCGGTTTCAGATGATCCCCGTTGCATACAATCACGGCCGTTCCGGAACTTACCGGAATGGCCGTATTTCATTATCTCCCGCAGCCACCCGGCCTGCTAAAATATTTAGCCATTTTCAGGGATTCATTGCGGAATTTTTAAGAGGTTGAAACCACATCTTTGAATTGTTACCGAGAGGGAATGGTCCAAGGTGTGATGCTGAAGGGCCGAAGTTCATTGTGATATCGAATAAAGTATCTTGTCAGCATACCTGGCCTCAGCCTTCCAACCCCAGTCTCCGGGCGGTCAGGGTCGAAAGCACCGTCACGAATAACACGATGCTGATGGAACTTGCGGGCATGAGTATGGCGGCGATCAACGGTGAGAGGCTACCCTGAACGGCAAATCCCAATCCCACGAAGTTGTAGAGGATCGACAGGACGAAGCTGGCGGCTACGATGCCTTTGCCCCGCCGGGCGAATTTCACCAGTGCGCCGAGCTTAGAAACCTGTTCACCTTCGAGGATCCCGTCACTGGCGGGGGAGAACATGCCGGTGTGATCCGATACGGCGATGCCTACATCGCTCTGGCGCAGTGCACCAGCGTCGTTGAGTCCATCTCCGAGCATGATGACCTGTCTGCCGGCTGCCTGCAGTTCGCCGATGAACTCCAGTTTTTCCTGAGGATCGCTGCGGAAGCGCATGCGGGTATCTGGTCCGATCAGGTGGGCGAGGTTTTTGCGTTCGTGGTCATGGTCTCCGCTGAGGACGAAGAGTCCGAAACCCATGCTGCGCAAGGTGTCCGCCATTTCGGGGAGTCCGTTCCGGTACTCGTTGCCGATGTGGAAGCTGCCGATCAGGTCTCCGTTGAGGGCAATATGGATGCGGCTTCCGTCTGTCCGGCTGTGTTGCGGGGTACTGTTTCCATCGGTGACGAAGGATGCTGATCCGATCTTCACCAGTTTGCCGTCGACGCTTCCTTCCACTCCGCGGCCGGGATATTCGTGGAATGATGATACTTCGCGGTTGGAACCTGCTGCCCGGCTTTCCAGTTCGGCGGCCAGGCGCCGGCTCAGCGGGTGTGCCGACTGTCGGGCCAGGGAGGCGATGCGCCCCAGGTCAGCGGCATCGGGCATCTTGCCTTCGAATCTGACCTCTGTGTGTTGATTCCGGGTGAGGGTGCCCGTCTTGTCAAACACGACTGCATCCGCTTTGCCGATCGATTCGATCACCGATGCGTTTTTCAGGTAGAGGCGGTTTCTGCCGAAGATGCGTACCATGTTGCCATTGGTGAAGGTGGCGGAAAGCAGCAGCGAACAGGGGCAGGCTACGATCAGGATGCTGGTGACGACATGCCAGACCTTCGAAGGATCGTGCATCTGCCAGTAGATCGCTGAACCGATGGCGATCGAAAACAGTACATAGGTGAAATAACGGCTCCAGGGGTGGATGAATGATCTGTGCACGTGCTTTTCGTGGTGGAACACCTCGTTGTTCCATAGCTCGGTAATGTGGCTGCCGGAGGCGGGTCTGATCACTTCGAGTTCGATGGCGGACCCGCATTGCCTGGCACCGGCGTAGATCAGTTCGCCTTTCCGTTTGGTAACGGGTGTCTGTTCGCCGGACACGAAACTGTAGTCGATGCTGGCCGTTGCCGACATCAGCACGGCGTCCGCCGGCACCAGTTCCTGATTGCGTACCCGGATGCGGTCATGCCTGACGAGCCGGCTGACAGGGATGTCTTCCTCCCCGTTGCCGGTGATGCGGGTAACCCCCAGCGGAAAATAGGAACGGTAATCCCGGTCGAAAGAAAAGGAGTCGTAAGTCATGTGCTGGAACCAGCGTCCGATGAGCATGAAGAAGACAATACCGCTCATGGAATCCAGGTAGCCCGGCCCGGTTTGCGTAAGGATCTCATAGATACTGCGACCGAAGGTGACGATGATGGCCAGGGCAATGGGGGCGTCTATGTTCAGCCATCGCTGCCGCAGGCCCTTCCAGGCAGACACAAATATCTCCGACGCGCTGAAAAACACGACAGGCAGCGACAAGGCGAGGTTCAGCCATTCGAAGACCCGATCTAGACCTTCCGCACCAGTTTCCCCGCCGGAAAAGTATTCCGGGAAGCTGAGCATCATGATGTTACCGAAGCAGAAGCCGGCGACACCGATCCGGTGGATATGTCCACGGTCGACCTTTCGGCTTGTTTTCTCCCCGGCATCCTGCAAACTGATGTGCGGTTCGTAGCCGATGAATGCGAGGAGTTCGACGATCTTTTTTAATCCGGTGAGGGACGGATCAAAGACGATCAGCACTTCCTTGCGCTGGAAATTGGCGCGGGAATGGATGATGCCTGGCTGGATGCGGGGGAGGTGTTCGAGCAGCCAGATGCAACTGGCGCAATGCATGGAGGGGAGGTGAAACAACACGTGCGACTGCCTGCCATCTGTAAAGCGGACGAGTTTCGCTGTCACTTCCGGGTCGTCGAGGTAATCGAAACGACCATGCTTGAATCTGCCTTTGGCCTGAATCCCGGGGCTCTTTTCCAGGTCATAATACGCGCACATCCCGTTCTCTTCGAGGAGTAGGTAGACCTGTCGGCAGCCTTCGCAGCAGAAGGTTTTGTGTTCATGACGGATGCGTCCATCACAGGATTCACCACAATGATGGCAGGTTGTGCGTGTTGTGGGAGGAGTTGTACTAAGGGTCGTGGCAGACATCGGCTGGGTATAATGGTATCGAACCGGCTTTTTGCTGAAGCCTTGGATACAAAAATACCCGTGGGGTGTGGATTCGTCTCTGACCGGGGTCAATCGTATGCATGACCCGCGTCAGTTTCAGGCGCGCTCAAGCAGCCATTTTCGTGGCTTGATCGGCCGGAGGCCAAATTTCTGGATGCTTCGGCGCAGATGTTCCACGGCTTCTTCCACCGAATCGGTGACCAGAAACAGGTTCATGTCCTCTTCGGAGATGGTGCGTTCCGTCTTCATGCGCTCGATGTGTTCGAGCATGTCGTGGTGGTAGTTGCGGCAGAAAATGATGACCGGAAATTCCTTGATCTTCCGGGTCTGTATGAGGGTCATGGCTTCGAAGAGCTCGTCCAGTGTACCGAACCCGCCCGGCATGATCACAAAGGCATAGGAATACTTGACCAGCAGGGTTTTCCGCACGAAGAAGTAGCGGATATCGACCCATTTATCGAGGTATGGGTTGGGCTTCTGTTCGTGCGGCAGCAGGATGTTGCAACCGACCGACCGGCCGTTCACGTCGCGTGCCCCCCGGTTGGCAGCTTCCATCAGTCCGGGTCCTCCACCAGTCAGGATCGTAAATCCGAGCCTTGCGATTTCTGCGGAGAGCCGGCGTGTCAGGTCATAGAATTCGTGGGTTTCTGCATACCTAGCGGAACCGAAGACGGCTACGCTTGGCCCCGTGAAATGCAGGGCACGGAATCCCCGGATGAATTCACGGGCCACTTTCACCACGAATTTCAGGTCTTCCCACCGGGAGCGAGGTCCGTCCAGAAAGCGGATCTCCTGCTCCCGGGCAGACGGATTATTCGGTACACTCATGCTTACAGGATTCTCGTCAAACCT
>CANHUK010000312.1 GCA_947463755.1 Chitinophagaceae bacterium | reverse complement strand
CAACAATACAGGCCGGCGAACCAGTCTGCCGAAAAATTCATCATTCACGTAGTGAAAGGTCTCCTCCGTCAGTGGCAGATGCAGACTGACGACATCCGAATCCGAGAGGACCTCCTCGCGACTCGCCTCCCGGACATACCCGCCGGCAAATCCGGTCCGGTAACGGTCATGCGCCAGCACGGTCACCCCGAAGGATGAAAGCAGCCGGGCGAAAGCCTCCCCCGTATGCCCATAGCCAATGATACCCACGGTTTTCCCCGAGAGTTCCACCCCGCGGTTGGCATCGCGGACCCAAAGCCCCGCCTTGACCTGGTTCGCCGATAACGGGATCCTGTGCAATAACGACAAGAGCATGCCCAGGGCATGTTCCGCCACCGCGTTCCGGTTGCCTTCCGGACTGCTCACACAACGGATGCCCCGAGATTCGGCGAATGCCGTGTCAATAAGCTCCATTCCACTGCCCAGCCGGCCGATCCATTCCAAACGCACTGCACGCTCAATCACCGGCTGGTCGATCTTAAGCCGGGTGGTTACGATCAGGCCCGTAGCCTCGCCAATGCAAGCTCGAAGGGCATCCGCCGTGATGTCCGGAACATGGCGCACATCATAGCCCTTCGCCTTCAGCGTCATGGGCAGCCAGTCGTGGACCGGAGCGGTGATGATGACGACAGGTTTCATGACATGCGGGGAATGAGGGCGACGAACTCGGAAACAGACAACTGTTCCGCCCGCCTGGTGAAGATGGGATCAGATAACTCAGCTGCCGGAAATAATGCCTTCAGGGGATTGCGCAATTGCTTGCGGCGTTGACCGAAAGCCGCCTTCACCAGCACCATGAATTTCCGGTGGTCTTCGATCCGATAAGGATTCCCGGCGTGCTTCAGACTCACCACGCCGCTCTTGACCTTCGGAGGCGGATTGAAACAACGCTCGTCCACTTCAAAGAGATAGCGTACCTCAAAATAGGCCTGCAGGAGTACCGACAAAATTCCGTAGTCCTTGGACCCCGGACCTGCGGCGATCCGCACGGCCACTTCCTTCTGAAACATACCAATGACCCGATCCACCTGATCCCGCCAGTCCAACACCCGGAAAAGGATCTGGGAAGAAATATTGTAAGGGAAATTGCCGATCAATGTAAAATGCCCTTCAAACGGTGGCGGTGTATCCAGAATACTGGCTTCGATCAATCGACCCTGAAGTGAGGGATAGGTCTTCAGAAGATATTCCACCTTTTCATGATCCACCTCGATGGCCCGGAAGTCGATGTCCGGCAATTCGATCAGAAATTTGGTTAGCGCCCCGCCACCGGGACCGACCTCTGCCAGGCGGGAGAAAGGTTCTTCGGTCAAGGCCCCAACGATCCGGCGACACACGGACGCGTCTTTCAGGAAATGCTGTCCGAGCGACTTTTTCAGGGTGTACATCAGGTCAAAATTACAGGAAACATCCCCGTTTTCCTTGTACCTTTAACGTTAAAACGCACATCATCTTATGAACGTGACCCCCGCGAGGCCCGTTGTAGGTATCAGCATCGGCGATATCAACGGCATCGGCCCAGAGATCATCATAAAGACCTTCTCCGATAGCCGCCTGACTGAATTCTGTATCCCCGTTCTGTTCGGATCGAACAAGGTCATCAATTTTTATAAGAAAGAACTGGCTGACTACAACCTGAATTTCACCATCACCAAAGACCTCACCAAACTCAATCCCAAGCAGCTCAATATCTACCCTTGCTGGGAGGAGGAAATCGACATCACACCCGGACAGGTCAATGAAACCGGCGGGAAATACGCCGTCATCTCGCTGCGCGAAGCAGCACAGGCCCTCAAGGAAAACAAGATCCAGGCCCTGGTGACAGCCCCGCTGCATAAGAAGAACGTCCAGCAAGAAGGCTTCGATTTCACCGGACACACACCCTTCCTCCGCTCCCTGTTCGGTGTCAAGGATGTGCTGATGCTCATGGTGGCTGAAAATATGCGGGTGGGTGTGCTCACGGAACACATTCCGGTAGCGGAAATCGCACAACATGTCACCAAAGAAAATATCCTCAGCAAACTTCGCATCCTCAAAGAAAGTCTGCGCAAGGATTTCGGCATCGACAAACCCAGGGTCGCGGTACTCGGACTTAACCCCCACGCCGGAGACGAAGGACTTGTCGGCAAGGAGGAACTCGAACAGATCCGCCCCGCCCTCATCGAAGCCCGTAAGCAGATGGACCTGATGGCCTTCGGCCCCTACAGCCCCGATGCCTTCTTCGCCCATGGCCATCACGAAAGATTTGATGCCGTACTGGCCATGTACCACGACCAGGGCCTTATCCCCTTCAAGTCACTCGCCAAAAGTGAGGGAGTCAATGTGACCGTCGGCCTGGGTGCAGTACGCACCTCCCCTGACCATGGAACGGCATTGGACATCGCAGGTAAAGGCAGGGCAGATGAATCTTCCTTCCGCGAAGCCCTCTTCACCGCCATCGATATTTACAACAAGCGGATGGGATATGCAGATGCCCGCAGGAACCCCCTCCGAAGGGTGGCACATCAGGTCGTGTCCAAGATGGAGGACGAACGCATCGAATTATCCTGAGCCTGACCAATGAAATAAATAACAAAGAGGAGCCGCGCAACAGCAGCTCCTCTTTTGTTTAGTGATCACTCACTTAAAATCCGCATCCTTCAGCCCCGGATTGATGGCGTAAGCCTCATAGGTGATCTCCACCCTGCCCTTTCTGTCCGCCGGCTTCGCCTTGGGATCCGCAGGTTTCTGGCCGGGGTCGTACTCGAACGTAATGCCCTTGGGGAGCTTGTAATCCTTGGTGTTGAAGGTCACCACCACTCGGTCCGGCAGGCCGTACCCGGCGTATTTTCCATAATCCATCTCCATTTCATAGGTGCCGTTCTCCCGGGTCGTTGTCACCGCCTTTCTGATCAACAGCTTCTGCTCATCGATGTAGAGGGTGGAGAGGATGATATCCGACTTTTCATCTGCCGGCAGCACTTTGATCATGCGCATCGCCAACCCTTTCAGCACAGCTGACCCGGCATCGATGGCCGTCACATTTCCGGTGGCGAGTAAGGCATTGAGGTTGACACTGATGCCCCCCTTGGGCAATAAAGAAATGCCCCCGTCCTTTTTGATGCGGAACTTATCAGGTTTGCGGTACAACACCTGGATCCTGGAGACGGGCACCCGAAGAAAACTGACATCAGTTTTCAGTCGCCCCGTAGCCCGGTAATCATTGACAACGTCCATCTTCAGACGGAGTTTTTTCATCAGGGCGTCAACATCCTGGGCAGACAAAATTTGCGGTATGAACAAAGTAAAAAGGAGGGCAACTCTCGGCATCATGTGTTCATAACACATCATAGCTAAAAGGGTTGCCCTCCCGGTTCAAAAAGGGAGTTCGGTATCAAAGGAATGCATCACTCTCGCGGTAGGCGCGGATCAATGCCAGCTCCCCGTCCTTGCCGGGTTTGGCGTTGCCGTGCTCCATGCCCATGATGCCTTTGAAGCCTTTGGCATGAATATGCTTGAAGATGTTCTTATAGTTCATCTCGCCCGTGGTAGGTTCTTTTCGTCCGGGGTTATCGCCGATCTGGAAATAACCGATCTCGTTCCAGGTGCGATCGATATTCCTGATGATATCCCCTTCGTTACGCTGCATGTGGTACATGTCAAACAGGATCTTGCAGGAGGGACTGT
>CANHUK010000311.1 GCA_947463755.1 Chitinophagaceae bacterium | reverse complement strand
TACGGTCATTTTTGGATTGCCGTTGAAGGCGGGAGATGAGGTCGTGCTCTCCAAACAGGATTATCCCAACATGATCAATGCATGGCGTCAGCGGGAGAAGCGGGATGGTATCCGCCTCGTATGGATCGACCTGCCTGTTCCTGTTGAGGAGGATGACCGGATCGTCGAGATCTTCGCGCGCGCTTTCACAGCGCAGACTAAGGTTGTGCACGTAACACACCTCATCAACTGGTCGGGGCAGATCCTGCCGGTTCGCCGCATTGCCGACCTTGCGCATGCCCGTGGTATTGAAGTGATCGTGGATGGGGCCCATACACTTGCGCACATCGATTTTAAGGTGCCCGAACTGGGGGCAGATTATTTTGCGAGTTCTTTGCATAAGTGGCTAAGTGCCCCTTTTGGGAGCGGATTACTGTATATCCGGAAAGAAAAGATCCCGCGTATCTGGGCGCTACTATCCAATAATGAGCCGGATGGTCCAGATATCCGGAAGTTTGAGTCGCTGGGTACCCGTTCCTTTGCTTCAGAGATGGCCATTGGCGCCGCCCTTGATTTCCATGATGTCATCGGCAGCCGGAGGAAAGAGCAGCGACTGCGATTCCTGAAAGATTATTGGGTCGATCAGTTGGAAAAGGAGCCTGGCATTCGATTTCTCCAGTCACGCCGACATTCCTGCGCCATTGCAAACGTGGCAGTGGACGGAAAGAAGCCCGAGGAAGTGGCGAGTGCGTTATTTTCAAAGTATAAAATCCACACGGTGGCGATCAACTGGGAGCATATTCACGGGGTGCGCGTAACCCCCAATGTCTACACATCCCGTCAGGACCTTGACAAATTGGTTCGGGCGCTGCGTCAGATCCGGGGGTGATGCCGGAGCCATAAAAAAAAGGATCGCCACTATATTGAATCCGAAGAAAATCGTACCTTCGCCGCCCTATCAGGCTTGACAAAACAGGCTTGAAATCTACACAAAAGGAGGAATCAAATAGTGGAAGAAAACCAGTCACTACCAACTGCCCCCGCTGAGGTTTCAGCGCATGATGATTTCGATTGGAGTATCGACAAGCGCAATGTCGCTACGTACACCAATGAAGAAAAGGAAAAGTACGACGCCGTTTACGAAGGCACCTTCAAGGCGATCACCGATGGTGAGATGATCGAAGGTGTGGTTGTCGGACTGACCAAGACTGATGTCGTCCTGAACATCGGTTTCAAGAGCGATGGTCTCATTTCGCTCAATGAATTCCGGGACTTACCCAACCTCAAGCAGGGTGATGTCGTGGAAGTACTTGTGGTCGAGAAGGAAGACCGCGAGGGGCACCTGCACCTGAGCCGCAAGCAGGCCAGGATCGCCAGGGCCTGGGAAAAGATCGTGGAAGTGCACAAGACGGGCGATGTTGTTACCGGTCTGGTCACCAGCAAGACCAAGGGTGGCCTCATCGTGGACATCTATGGCATGGAGACCTTCCTGCCAGGATCCCAGATCGACGTCAAGCCGGTCACGGATTACGATCAGTTTGTCAACAAGACGATGGAGTTCAAGGTTGTCAAGATCAACGAAGCCATCAAGAATGCCGTGGTTTCCCACAAAGCCCTCATCGAGAGCGATATCGAGGCGCAGCGTATGGAGATCATGGGCAAGCTCGAGAAAGGCCAGGTACTCGAAGGGACCATCAAGAACATCACCGATTTCGGTGCGTTCCTGGACCTGGGTGGTGTCGACGGTTTGCTGTATATCACCGATATCAGCTGGGGTCGTATCAGCCATCCTTCCGAAGTGCTCAAGCTCGATCAGAAGCTCAACGTCGTGGTGCTCGACTTCGACGACGAGAAGCGTCGGATCAGTCTCGGCCTCAAGCAACTCACTCCGCATCCCTGGGATACGCTGCCTGAAAATGTCACCGAAGGTTCCGTTGTCAAGGGCCGTGTCGTTAACATCGAAGACTATGGCGCATTCCTCGAGATCATGCCCGGCGTTGAAGGCCTGGTGCATGTGAGCGAGATCACCTGGGCTAATTCCCCCGTGAATGCCAAGGAGTTCTTCAAGTTGAATGACGAGTACGAAGCCAAGATCGTTACACTCGACAAGGACAGTCGCAAGATGAGCTTGTCGATCAAGCAGCTCACCGAGGATCCCTGGACGACCATTGAGGTGAAGTATCCGCTGGACAGCCGCCATAAGGGCATGGTTAAGAACATTACCCCTTACGGTGTATTTGTTGAACTCGAGCCTGGCATCGGTGGTATGATCCACATCAGCGACCTGAGCTGGCTGAAGCGCTTCAATCACCCCACGGAGTACACGCGTACCGGTAACGAGATCGAGGTAGTGATCCTGAATATTGACAAGGATAACCGCAAGCTTCAGCTTGGCCACAAGCAGCTTGAGGAGGATCCCTGGAATACGCTTCAGGATACCTTCGCCATTGGCAGCATCCACGAAGGTACTGTCATCCGCAAGGATGAAAAGGGTGCCATCGTTTCGCTTCCCTATGGTTTGGAAGGCTTTGCTCCCAACCGTCACCTCGCCAAGGAAGATGGTAAGGCCATTGTGGCCGACGAAGTCAACCAGTTCATGGTGATCGAGTTTGACCGCAATGAGAAGCGCATCGTACTGAGTCACGCCCGCATTTGGGAACGTAATCAGGCGGAAGCCAAGGATACGGAACTGAAAGAGCGTAAGACTGAAGCTGCCAAGACCAAGAAGGCAGTGAAGGATGTGCAGGGCAAGGTTGAGAAATCCACGCTTGGAGATCTCGGCGTCCTCGCTGAACTCAAGCGTAAGATGGAGAGTGGTGGAAAAGATGAGTCCGCTTCCTGAGCTTCAGTTTCTTGATATCATCCGGATGGCTGCACCCAGGTGCAGCCATCTTTATTTTTGCATGAGCTGATCCAGTAGTTGCTCATCCAGATCCAGCAGAGATGGAATGCACGCATCGGCCGCTCCCCATTGAGGCAGGTGCAACACATCGGTCGCTGGTACTACGACACAGCGCATACGGGCGGATTTTGCCGCCAGCATGCCGTTGAAGGAGTCTTCAAGACAGAGACAATCCACCGGGCGGCTTCCCAACTGTCCGGCACAGTCGAGATAGACCTGGGGATGGGGTTTGCCATAGGGCAGGTGCTCGGCAGAACTGGTGGCTTCAAACACGTCCTCCAATCCAATATGCTTTAACACTACCTCGATCAGTGCGGAAGGGGAGGAGGTGGCCAGTCCCATCCTGAAGCCCTTGTTTTTGAACAAGCCGACGACCTCGGCGACCCCGGGCATAACGACACCCCCGGACCTGACCTTTTCAATGACCCGACTTGTGATGGCATCCTCTGCTTCCCGAAGAGAGACGACTTCCACCCCATGGATGGAGAACCAATGTTCCAGGAATTCTTTCGTCCGCAGTCCCACGGTAGTTGCATAGGTCTCCTCATCCATGTACAGGCCGTAATCCTTCATAACCTCCAATGCGGCTTCATACCAAAGTGGTTCTGAATCGATCAGCAGGCCGTCCATGTCAAAAATCACAGTATTGATCATGGTTCAAAGATAATCCATCACGCGGGTGATTCGTTTTATACGAGCCTGAAGGGTTACACGTGACCTTGACAATCGTCATTATTTCCATATCTTTCCTCTCACAGCAATGAAACAGCAGGAATGCGCAACATCATAGAACGGCTGAAACATGTGAGTCTGATCCGTAAGATGGTG
>CANHUK010000310.1 GCA_947463755.1 Chitinophagaceae bacterium | reverse complement strand
GTCGTACAAGATATAAGTGCCATATGGGATCCGGTCGTATCGGTCAAGGGTGATGGTCCAATCGATGCGCGGCGGACGTTTGTACTCCGCATACATATATGCGCCCACGATGAGCAGCATCAACACTATGTATCCCCGCATCCACTTCATGATCCGATCCGGTCCCTGAACCCGTGGAACCCCGGTCTGATTTTCGTGTATGCGTCACCGTTGACCGGCAGTTCGCCGTACCAGGCACATTCATAGATATGGGTAAGGGCCGCAAACTCAACTGAGCCGGGCTTCCCGTTCAGTTCGGCGACGTAGTCGGCATTGGTCTTATCGGACTTCCACTCGATCCTGCCCCTGTCGGTCAGCCATTTCAGGGTCAGCAGATACTGCAGCCGGACGGCATCCCGGTAGCGGGCGTCGGTTTCGGCGCCTGCGATCTCCGCTTCGAAATCGATGGCATGGATGTTTGCGGCCGGGTCCGTATTTTCATCCGCGTTCCTGCCCCGTCGTCTGCTCCAGGGTGTGGCGCGTTCCATGCCGGCGATGCGCACGACCGCAAAGCCCAGGATAAAGGCGGGCAGAAGCCATTTAAGCAGATCGAACACCCGGGTGGCCCGTCGTCCCGAGAACAAGTTTTCGGCCTGTCGCCATAACCAGATCCATATACGATCCCAGATACCTCTGCCGCGCGGTGCCGGCTGTTCATAGCGGAAGGCGCGCTGCTTTCGGTATTCGTCCATTTTGCCGGACCGGATCTCCCGCCGCTCCGCCGGCGCGGGTACCGGTGTCGCCCATGCGGCGCCGGCTGCTCCTTGCAGGAGCATGATCAGCAGCATGAGGTATGCGGGGAGGCGGGGCATCGGCTCAGAATTGTTCTTCAGGATGCGTCGTTGGGGTGGCATCCGTACCGAGGGTATCGAGGGTGGCGGAGAGTCCGCCAGCCTCTTTCTCTTCGCGGAGACTAAAGAAAAGAATCCCCATGCCGACATGCGGAATGAGATAGAACAGTTGCTGCAGGATGGCGCTGAGGCCGGTCACCAGGAAGTATTTTTTGGTGAGGACTTCCGATGCCGAATCCGGATCCAGGAAATTCACCGATGCCAGGCCAAAGACCATACTGGTGGTGAAGGAGATGATCATGGTGAAGAACCAGGAGATCATCAGGATGATGATGACCACGCCGAAGGTGTACCACCAACGTCCCTTGACGAGTCGGATGGCCCGTCCGTATCCTCCGGGGAAGCTGTGATTTTCGATGGTAGTGGCCGGCAGGAGCATGGTGAAGTTGATCATCAGAAAGATCATCCCGAAAAAGAAGACCAGGAATCCGATGATGGGGATGATCACGATGAGGGCGGAAACGATCAGCCCGAAGATCAGCAGCAGGGAGTAGCCTGCGTTCGTGAGCGTTTGCCTGAAGAGTCCGGACGATACCTGCTGGATGGTGGGTTTCTGACCGGCGCCTTCTTCGTACAGCCGCATGTACCGGTAGACCAGGGTCGGGTAGAGCATGGCGGCGAGGATGTACATGAAGATCGACAGCAGCATCATGGGGCCGAAATCCTTCAGGCTCCGGAGGAAGTCGCCCATATCATCGCCGATGCCGGAGAAGAACTCGGAGAAGCTGTCGGCACCGAGCAGGGTCGCGATCAGCAGGAAGGGGGCGACAAAGATCACGTACATCAGCACCAATTCTTTGAGATTCATCTTCAAGAAGGTGATCGTATCACTGATGGTAGCGCCAAAATCCCGGAGTCTGCTGAGTGGGTAGGAGCTTGTTGTATTCATGTGCGGTTGGGTTGGGTTTGAGGGATAGCGGAAGTTGTTGTGGTCGCGCGGTTTCGGCTTGTTGTGAGCTTCGCCGGGTAGATCACGAAATATCCGATCATGAAAGCGAGGGAGGCAATGAGGATGGATAGGCTGAGCCATAGGGGCATGCCGGTATACCGGGTTACATATCCTTCGAAGAAGGCCGCCAGCAGGAATACCGGCATCAGCCCCACGAGCATTTTGAGGCCATCACGGGCGGCCATGATGGTGGATTGGCGACGGGTGTAGGTGCCTGGGAACAGGATACCGGCTCCGAGGACCATACCGGCTGCGCCTGCCACGATGATCGCGGAGATCTCCAGCGTTCCGTGGATGAAGACAACGAGGATGGATTCCGGTCCGAGTCCTCTCTCAAAAAAATAGTATTCGAAGGCCCCGAGCATGACGCCGTTCTGGAACAGGGCGAAGACGGTGCCCACGCCACCCAGGAGCCCCATCACAAATACCCGGCAGGCCACGTAGATGTTGTTGAAAGCGATGGAGACGAACATGGTCAGGGGCTCTGTCTCTTTGTAGACACCGAATGGGTCGCCCTTTTCGATGTTTTCGCGGGTCATGTCGACGTATCCGTCTCCCAGGATGAGTCGGACGAATTCGTCATCGAGTCGGGCGGACAGTGCGCCGATCAATATAAAGATCATGAATAATATGAAGGCGTACCAGAGATGACGACGTCTGCGGGCTAAGATCAAAGGGAGTTCTTCCCTCCAGAAGGCGGTAAATCTTCCCTTTTTTTCCTTTCGATTGGCGTAGATCTTCAGATGGAAGCCGGAGGCGAGGCCGTTGAGGTATTGGACCGTCTTGCTGCCGGGGTAGAAGGTGCGGGCGTAGGAGAGATCATCGGTGAGTTCAATGAATCGTTCGGCCAGTTCGTCCGGCGCATCGGCGGGCGTCCGTTCGTAGGAGGCCCATTTCTCGCGGTTTTTTTTCAGGAACAGCGCTTCCCTCATCGGGTACGAATGTAATCAAAAAGAGATTGTCGGCATGAAATCCGGGGATGATGATGGTGAAGGACCGGGAGAAATCCAACTTTCATTAGATTGCGGTCATGTCGACCATTCGCATACAGACGACGCAGCATACGGAACTGGAGTACACTCTGGCGGGTGTGGGCCATCGGCTCACGGCCTATCTGATCGATCTGTTGCTGTACGTGGCCTATGGGACGGGTGTGTTGCTGCTGATCACTCAAACAGATTTCCTGGCGGACAGGAGCGGATTCTGGACCATCCTGCTGATCCTGCCTGTGTTTTTTTATCAGTTGTTGTGTGAGATCTTCATGAACGGGCAGAGCGTGGGGAAGCGGATCCGTTCGATCCGGGTGATCAGTCTGGACGGAAATCAGCCGACGATCGGCCAGTATCTGATCCGGTGGTTATTCCGGATCGTGGACGACATGATCGGCAGTGGAGTGGTGGCGATCGTGAGCATTGCGTTGTCGGAGAAGGCGCAGCGGCTGGGGGATATGCTGGCGGGCACGACGGTGGTACGCACCAAGACCTCGACGGTGTTCGATGATACGTTGTTCATGGAGGCGGATGCGACGCATGAACCGACCTTCCCGCAGGTGATCAGGCTGAAGGACCGTGATGTGAACATGCTGAAGGAGGTGGTCCGGCGGGTACGGACCGATCCGGAGCGACACCAATCTTTGTTAGATAAGGCCGCTTCGCGTACCCGCGAGGTTTTGGGGGTGGATACCAACCTCGCACCCCTGGATCTTTTAGAGACGGTGATCAGGGATTACAATCATATTACATCAATGGACAACGCTGGGAAAGCCTGACCGCGAAGTAAAGAAGACGCGAAGGAATGAGTGCTCAATACGCGACAGCGAACAGCACGCGCTCCCGGCTGGGTTTACCGCTGAAGATGCAGGCACCTTCTTCCTGAGGGTTGTT
>CANHUK010000309.1 GCA_947463755.1 Chitinophagaceae bacterium | reverse complement strand
CTCAACTGCACCAAGTTCGATAGTTCCGTGGACCTCCACGTGCGTCTGGGTGTTGATCCCAAGAAAGCCGACCAGGCTGTTCGGGGTACGGTTACCCTGCCACATGGTACGGGTAAGACCAAAAAGGTACTCGTGCTCTGCACGCCTGACAAAGAGGAAGAAGCGAAAGCAGCCGGTGCTGATCATGTCGGACTCGACGAGTTCATCAAGAAGATCGAAGATGGATGGACCGATATCGACGTTATCGTAGCCACTCCTTCCGTGATGCCGAAGATCGGTAAGCTTGGAAAGATCCTGGGCCCGCGTAATCTGATGCCGAACCCGAAGACGGGAACGGTCACCAATGATGTGCAGGCTGCCGTGAAGGATGTCAAAGCGGGCAAGGTCGCCTTCAAGGTCGACAAAGCCGGCATCGTACACGCTTCCATCGGAAGGGTCAGCTTCAATCCGAAGAAATTGGCAGAAAACAGCCAGGAGTTCCTCAACGCCATTATCAAGGCCAAGCCAAGTACGGCGAAAGGAACCTACCTGAAGAGCATTTTCATGGCCAGTACGATGAGTCCCTCCGTCGCCGTTGACACCAAGGCGCTGATCCACTGATCCGGGGGTATTTGAAATCCGCTAAACGAAACAGATCATGAACAAGCAAGATAAGAACCAGGCGATCGAAGCGCTGAAGGAAAAGTTCTCCCAGTACAACAACTTCTACATCACCAATACCGAGTCGTTGACCGTGGCGCAGGTAAGCAAACTCCGTCGCATCTGCTTCGACAAGAATGTCGAACTGAAGGTGGCGAAGAACACGCTCATCCGCAAGGCGATGGAGCAACTTGATACCGACCGCTTCAAGGGCGCCTTCGATTCTCTGCATGGTGTTACGGCACTGATGTTCGCTGAAAGCGCCAAAGAGCCGGCCCTGATCCTCACCAGCTTCCGCAAGGATAATCCCAAAACCAAAGAGCGTCCCGTTCTCAAGGCTGCCTTCATCGACGGCGACGTATTTGTTGGCGATAAGCAGCTGGAAGTACTGAGGGACCTGAAAAGCAAGCAGGACCTCATCGGAGAGATCATCGGTCTGCTTCAGTCCCCTGCGAAGAATGTCATCAGCGGCCTGAATGCCGGTGGCAAACTCGCCAGTCTGGTGAAGGCCCTGGAGGATCGTCAGAACTAAGGTCCCTTCTCTGGGTTCCGAAGGAATCCAGAGGTATGACCACCCTAAAATGCATTTTTTTTAAACCCGCCGTCGGATCGGCTATATAGCTGGCGTGAAGACGGTAAAAAATCAAATACCATGGCAGATTTAAAGGCATTCGCCGAACAACTGGTGAACCTCACCGTGAAAGAAGTTAACGAACTCGCCAAGATCCTGAAGGACGAGTACGGAATTGAGCCCGCCGCTGCTGCTGTTGCTGTAGCTGCAGGTCCCGCTGCTGCTGCCCCCGTTGCTGAAGAGAAGACCGCTTTCGATGTGGTCCTGAAGAGCGGCGGTGCCAACAAGCTGGCTGTTGTAAAGATCGTAAAAGACCTGACCGGCCTCGGTCTGAAGGAAGCCAAGGACCTGGTCGATGGCGCCCCGAAGAACGTAAAGGAAGGCGTTTCCAAAGCAGAGGCCGACGACGTCGCCGCCAAGCTGAAGGAAGCCGGTGCCGATGTGGAGGTGAAGTAATTCCCCGCCCGTCACAACGAATAGGAAGCCGCCCACATGGGCGGCTTCTCCGTTTTTCGGGATACTCATATAAAACGGGGGGAATTTTGCCATGATAGGTAATTTTCTTACCTTTGCGTTCCTTAAATTAGGATATTTCCACGATTTAGGGCAGCGGAAAACATATAAATGATTGGCAATCAATATCGTCTGAAGGCAGTACTACTGCGGATGACCTGGTTGTCATATAACCCCAAAAGCGCTTTTTGAATATGTCTTCATCGAAAGTAGCTCAGCCCCAGCGCCACAATTTCGGGAAAGTGAAGCATCTGGCGGATACGCCGGACCTGCTCGAGATCCAGATCCAGTCATTCAAGGATTTCTTCCAGTTGGAGACAACCCCCGACAAGCGCAGCATCGAAGGGCTTTTCAGGGTATTCAAGGAGAACTTCCCAATTTCCGACACCCGGAACATCTTTGTTCTGGAATTCCTGGACTATTTCATAGATCCCCCCCGCTATACCATTGACGAGTGTATGGAGCGGGGTCTGACCTATGCGGTACCCCTCAAGGCCAAACTGCGCCTGAGTTGCAACGACGAAGAGCATGTCGACTTCCAGACCATCGTTCAGGACGTATTCTTGGGTAATATTCCCTACATGACGCCTCGTGGCACCTTTGTTATCAATGGTGCGGAGCGTGTAGTAGTATCTCAGTTGCACCGCTCTCCCGGGGTGTTCTTCGGACAATCCCTGCATCCGAACGGAACGAAGATCTATTCTGCACGCGTTATTCCTTTCAAGGGCGCATGGATGGAATTCGCCACCGACATTAATAATGTAATGTATGCGTACATCGACCGGAAGAAGAAGTTCCCGGTCACTACGCTGTTGCGCTCCATCGGGTATGAGTCCGATAAGGATATCCTTGAGCTTTTTGGAATGGCTGATGAGGTGAAGGCCGAGAAGAAGATCCTGAGCCAGTTCATCGGAAAGAAGCTTGCCGCCCGGGTGCTGAAGACATGGGTCGAAGATTTTGTAGATGAAGATTCCGGTGAAGTGGTTTCCATCGATCGGAACGAGATCATCCTGGAGCGAGATTCCGTGCTGAACGAGTCAAACATCGAAGAGATCATCAATCTGGGTGTGAAGACCGTTTTTATTCAGAAGGAAGAGATGAGCGGAGACTACGCCATCATCTACAATACCCTGAACAAGGACCTTTCCAACTCCGAGCTGGAAGCAGTTCAGCAGATCTACAAGCAACTGCGTGGTGCTGACGCCCCCGATAACGAAACGGCACGCGGTATCATAGACAAGCTCTTCTTCAGCGACAAGCGATATGATCTGGGTGAGGTTGGCCGCTATAAGATCAACCGTAAGCTGGGCTTAAATTACAAACTTGAGCAAAAGACCCTCACCAAGGAGGACATCATCGAGATCATCAAGTATCTCGTGCGTCTGACCAATGGTAAGGCAGAAATAGACGACATCGATCACCTCAGCAATCGTCGCGTTCGTACGGTTGGTGAGCAACTCTACGCTCAGTTCGGCGTGGGTCTGGCCCGTATGGCCCGTACCATCCGTGAGCGGATGAATGTGCGTGACAATGAGGTGTTCACACCTGTTGATCTTATCAATGCCCGGACCCTGTCGTCCGTGATCAATTCTTTCTTTGGTACTTCTCAGCTTTCACAGTTCCTCGACCAGACCAATCCGCTCTCGGAGATCACGCACAAGCGCAGGATCTCCGCACTCGGACCGGGCGGTCTTTCCCGGGAGCGTGCAGGCTTCGAGGTTCGTGACGTGCATTATTCTCACTACGGACGTCTGTGTACCATTGAAACTCCGGAAGGTCCGAACATCGGTCTGATCTCCACGCTTTGTGTGCATGCAAAGATCAACGATATGGGCTTCATAGAGACCCCATACCGTCGGGTCAGCCATGGACGGGTGAATACCAAGGAACTCACTTATCTGAGCGCTGAGGAAGAAGACCTGGCCAAGATCGCACAGGCCAATGTGCCCCTGAATGAGACAGGCGAATTCACTGAAGATACCGTGAAGGCTCGTCAGACGGGTGACTTCCCGATCCTTGAGCCGAAAGAGGTCGAAT
>CANHUK010000308.1 GCA_947463755.1 Chitinophagaceae bacterium | reverse complement strand
ATGAGGCGGAGCTGCTCCCGGACGGCGGTGTCAGGTTATGGATGACTGATGTGGAGGGCATCCGTCCAGTCGGACAGGATAGTGTGCTGGATACCGGATCGCCTCATTATGTGCGTTTTGTAGAGGATATCGAACAAATGGATGTAGATAAAGAAGGCCGTTCGATCCGTCATAGTGAGCCATTCAGGACCAACGGGATCAATGTGAACTTTGTAGCGCGGAAGGCTACGGAAGGCATTTTCGTCAGAACCTTTGAGCGAGGTGTGGAAGCCGAAACTTACAGTTGCGGGACGGGCGTGACTGCCTGTGCTATTATCGCTTCCGGAGGCGTGCCCGGCTCACATGCGATCGATGTCGAAACCCTGGGCGGTAAGCTCCGCGTGGAGTTTGATCTTGACGGACACGGACGATACCACAACATCCGGCTCAGCGGACCGGCGACCTTCGTATTCAGGGGCGAGATTGAACATTCTGCGCACTGAAATCGACTTTTCATCCAAATCAATAACATGATCAATGTAAGAGTATATGGCATCCTGATGCGGGAGGACCGCCGGGTGTTGGTCAGCGACGAATTCATCAGAGGTAGTTATATCACCAAATTTCCGGGGGGTGGACTTGAATTTGGTGAGGGGACACGCGACTGTCTCGAACGGGAGTTCATGGAGGAGATGGGGTTGAGGGTGGAGATCGGCCGACATCTATACACAACGGACTTCTACCAGCGGTCTGCCTTCAATCCCGACCATCAGATCCTTTCGATCTATTACGAGGCTGTGGCACTTGAGGATATCACCGCACCAATACGCGTCAAGCCTTTCGATTTTGATGATCGGCAAATGGAAGTGTATCATGCCACGGGCGAAACAGAAACCTTCCGGCTGATCGACTGGCATGAGTTTTCTCCGGACTGCGTCACCCTCCCGATCGACAAGATCGTCGCGGGCCTGGTAAAGGAGCGCTTGACCTGAAGATCCAATCAAACAACGGGGACTTGAGAATCATACAGATCTCATCGAAACCTCTTAATATTGCCAACTACCAATCCCAACGACATGAAGCGATTCGACTTCCGGAAACTCCTGCCCCACCTCGCTGCCATCACGGTGTTTGTCCTGGTGGCCGTGATCTATTGTAAACCCGCCCTGGAAGGCCAGGTCTTGCAACAGAGCGACATCATCCATTGGAAAGGCATGAGTAAGGACATCCAGGATTATCGCGACACACACGATGGCGTGGCGCCGCTCTGGACGACCAACATGTTCGGAGGGATGCCTGGCTATCAGATCGCCACGAATAACAACAACTATCTGAGTTATTACGCCAACGAGGCCTTCTCGTTGTTCATCCCCAAGCCGTTCCGGTTCTTCATCCTGGCCTGCCTGGGTTTCTATTTCCTGGCGCTGATACTGGGTGCCGGCTCATGGCTGGCCATGCTTGGCGCGTTGGGATATGCCTATGCCTCGTATAACGGCATCATCATTTCCGTGGGACATGACACCAAGATGTTGTCTATCGCCTATCTCCCCGCCCTGCTGGGTGCGGTATGGATGATCTTTGAGCGGAGGTTCTGGGCTGGTGCAGCCCTGACGGCACTTTTCAGTTCGATCCTCATCTTTCACAACCACTATCAGATCGTCTATTACTTCCTGCTGACAGTCGGGTTCATGACCATTGGCCGATTGATCCAGGCGGCACGCAGCCAGGAGTTACCTGCCTTCCTGAAGGCTTCCGGGATCGCGTTGGGTGCCGGCCTGATCGGCATCCTGGCGAATGCAGTGATGCTGTTCACGACCTATGACTATTCAAAGGCCACGATCCGGGGCGGCCAGGCTTCCCTGAAGATCGGCGCCGACAGCCTGTCCAATGTCAAAACCAATGGTGGACTGGATACGGCCTATGCGTTCCTATACGGGAGTTATGGTGTGGCTGAATCCTTCACATTGCTCGTGCCGGATATGTACGGCGGTGGGTCCAATCCCCTGGGAGAAGAATCCAAGCTGGTGCAAACAATGCAGGAGAAAGGACTCCCCCAGCAGCTGGCGAGTCAACTTTACAGTTACTTCCCGGGCTACTGGGGCAACCAACCCGGGCATGCGGGTCCGGTGTACCTCGGTGCCTTGTTTGTGCTGCTTTTCGTCTTTGGCATGTTCCATCTCCGAACACCGCATAAATGGTGGATCCTGGCGCTGACCGTATTTTCTCTCTTCATGTCATGGGGAAAGAACTTCGGAACTTTCAACAACCTGATGTTCGAATACCTACCATTCTACAACAAATTCAGGGCACCGGCCATGATCCTGGTCATCCCGCAGTTGTTGTTCCCAATGGTGTCCGTAATGGTGTTACAAAAGCTGTTCGCCTCCGATGCTCAAAAGGAAGAGGCCTGGAAATCCCTCCGGTTGACGGGGATCTCCCTCGCGGCTTGCTTTGTGCTGCTTGGTGCCATGTACATGAGTTTCGACTACCTGCAGGGTTATGAGAGATCCTTGCAGCAGCAACTCTCTCAGTTGAATCCGCAGGATCCCGGACTGGGCAGGGACATCATCGATGCGGTGGTGGCCGCCCGGAAGGGGAAGTTTGGCGGAGATCTGGTCCGTTCGCTGGCCATCGTAGGTCTGGGATGGCTCCTGCTCTTCCTGTTCATCCGCAACAAGGTCGCCCAGGGGATGGTGATCTGGAGCCTGGCCGCTCTGGCGATGATCGACCTGCTCGGCGTGAGCAGCCGATATCTGAGCAAGGAGAATTTCATGGAGCCGGAGGATTTCGAAGGCGCCTTCGCCCCCACGCAGGCGGATCAGATCATCAAGCAGGATCCCGATCCGAATTATCGTGTGCTGAACCTGACACAGAGTACCTTCAACGATGCCATCACTTCCTACCACCATAAGTCCGTGGGCGGCTACCACGCAGCAAAACTCAGTATCTATCAGGATCTGATCGAAAACCAGCTGTCCAAACAGCCGATGAACATGTCGGTGCTGAACATGCTGAACACAAGATATGTGATCACCCAGGACTCTTCCGGACAGGTCATGCCAAGCCGCAATCCAGGAGCGCTGGGCAATGTCTGGTTTGTGCAGGAGGTTCGATTCGTGAAGGATCCGGCCGCAGAGATGAAGGCACTGGATGACTTCGACCCTGCCCGTACGGCGGTGGTTCAGGAAGCATTCAGGTCTTCGGTAACTGTGCCTGCGACAGACTCAGGGGCTGTCATCTCCCTGGTGAAGAACGACCATGACATCGTAACCTACCAGAGCGTATCGTCGGCCCCGCAATTTGCGGTGTTCAGCGAAGTGTACTACGACCGGGGCTGGAAGGCCTTTGTAGACGGAAAGGAAAGCCCCATCGTGAAGGCAAATTACGTCCTGCGTGGACTTTCAGTACCTGCCGGCAAGCATGCGATCGAATTTCGTTTCGAGCCCTCATCCTATGCCAATGGGCGTCGGGTGACCGCCATCAGCCAATTCGTGCTGATCGGGTTATTGCTGGGTGCGCTGCTGACGGAACTCAGGCGTAACCGTCAGTCTGCCTGATGCAGCAGATTCGGATCCTAAGCGTGGTATGGTACCGGGTTTTGCCCGCCAGGTTTGGTGGTCAAAAAGGGGTCGCTGAGTTCAATGCATTTCTGTCGGAGCATCTCGACCTGAGTTGCTGGTGTTCGGCGGACAATGACCCGTCATGTGCGCCCTATCCCGTCGATGCGCGACTGCCTGTCGGAAAGTGGCAGGTCCTGAATCCCATCAACTGGTGGAAGATCT
>CANHUK010000307.1 GCA_947463755.1 Chitinophagaceae bacterium | reverse complement strand
TCAGGGTAAGCCCCTCACGTTGCATTTCAACATTTACGACGGGGTTTCCATCTTTCCGCAACGGCTCACTGATGCGAGCCGGAAAGACAACGAGGCGGTGGTGGAACTCGCAGGCCGGCTCGCCCGCATCCGTTGAGTTCATTCCTCGCCCAACCCATCAAGGATCGTGCAATAGCTGATATAGCGCTCCGATGACATCTCGCCGGACGCCACCGCCCGCTTGATGGCGCAGCCGGGCTCATTGATATGCTTGCAATTGTTGAACTGACATTCGTCCATCCGCGCGCGCATCTCCGGAAAATAATGTGCCAGTTCTTCCTCGGGGATATCCACCAGCCCAAACTCCCGCACCCCGGGCGTATCGATGATGGCACCGCCATCCGGCAGATCGAACATCTCCGCGAAGGTTGTAGTATGCATGCCCTTTCCACTCCAGTCACTCACTTCTTTGGTTCGAAGCGCCAGCCCGGGCAACAGGATGTTGATCAGTGTGGACTTGCCCACGCCTGAATGTCCGCTGAACAGCGTCGTCCTGCCCGCCAGCAGGGTACGGAGTCCCTCGATGCCCTCTCCCGTTGTTCCGCTGACGCGCAGGACCGTGTAGCCTGCTGCCTGATACACTTCACACCAGAGGCGAAACAGGTCTTCCTCCTCTTCGCCAAAGGTGTCGCACTTGTTGATGGCGATGATGGCCGGCACATGGTAGGATTCGCAGGCGATCAAAAAGCGATCGACGAATCCCATGGATGTGCGCGGGTCACGGAGGGTGGCCACGAGGAGCGACTGGTCGAGGTTGGAAGCAATGATATGATGTCGCTGACGGCGGGCGGGAGAGACCCGGTTCACATAATTGCGTCGGTCGTGAATGCCGGCGATGACCCAGCCGGTCTCCTGGCCTGCTTCCTGTTGAACATCGACCATATCACCGACCGCGATCGGGTTGGTGGAGGTGATGCCGTCCAGTTTGAAACGGCCCTTCATGCGTGCCTGAATGAATTGTCCGGTATCATCCTTCAAGACATACCAGCTGCCGGTCGATTTGTACACGCGTGCGGTCATGGTGCAAGTTAATCAATTCGATATGGGTGCGACCTGCCGTGGTATCATCCCAGATAGCGGCCTACGATCGGCACACGCCGTCCAACGCCGAAGGCCTTACTGCTGACCCGGATGATCGGGCAGAACTGGTTACGCTTGTATTCATTCGCATTGACCATCCTGAGCACCCGTCTTACCAATGCCTCGTCGATCCCCATGGAGATGATCTCCCGCGGTCCCTTTCGCTTTTCGATATACTGGAAGAGGACCTTATCCAGCAGGGCGTAATCGGGCAGGCTGTCGCTGTCCTTCTGATTGGGCCTGAGTTCAGCCGAGGGCGCCTTGGTGATGATGTGCCGGGGGATGATGGCTCCGTTCCGGTTGATATGCTCCGCCAGGGCGTAGACCTGCATCTTGTATACATCCCCAAGGACGCTGAGTCCGCCAGCCATGTCGCCGTACAATGTGCCATATCCGGTGGCCAGTTCGCTCTTGTTGGATGTGTTCAGCAGGATCAGTCCAAACTTGTTGGCGATGGCCATCAGCAGGTTTCCGCGGGAACGGCTCTGCAGGTTCTCTTCGGCCAGGCCAAATGGGAGGTCTCCGAAGATGGGCGCCAGGGTCTCGAGAAAAGTGTCATAAACGGATCGGATCGGAACGATGTCGTAGGGATTAGCCAGGTTTCGGCTCAGCGCGACGGCATCCTCCACGGAATGACCCGAGGAGAATTCGGATGGCATCAGGACGGCCCGGACATTTTCCGGTCCAAGCGCCTCGCAGGCCAGGGCCAGGGTCACTGCGCTGTCGATACCACCGCTGCTGCCGAGGATGGCCTTGGCAAATCCCATCTTGGAGAAATAATCCCGGATGCCGAGGATCAGCGCGGAGTGGACCTGCGCCATATTGTGCGGGGCAGTGAGATATGGAATGATACTGTCAGGATCCGCGATGCGCCTCACCCGCATATCCCTCTCCAGCAGAGAGGCCGGAACATCTGCAGGCCCGGCGGAAGGCTGCGTCAGTTCGTCGGTGTCGATCAGGCATTCGTCCTCCCGGAAATAGGCCAGTTCACGGACAAGGTTGCCCGAAGCGTCAAAGGCCAGGCTGCCACCGTCGAATACGATCTCGGT
Source organism: Chitinophagaceae bacterium (assembly GCA_947463755.1). Classification (GTDB taxonomy): domain Bacteria; phylum Bacteroidota; class Bacteroidia; order Chitinophagales; family Chitinophagaceae; genus Pollutibacter. The sequence goes on along the minus strand of CANHUK010000307.1, from coordinate 1,595 downwards.
CTGCGACCCCACGGCGTTCGTATAGATCATCGGCAGGCCGTAGCGCAGGACGTTCTGGCGTACGACTTCCTTGCGGTCCTCATCGTGATCATAGTCGAAGGGTGATGCCGATATGTTGATCATCAGGTCCGGTGACTGATGCATGAGCTCGTCCATCGGACAGATCCGGTACAGCGGATTGTCGCCCAGATTCCAGATGTCTTCGCAAACGGTGAGCGCAATGCGATGACCCAGCAGAGGCACCACTTTCCATTCCGTAGCGGGCTCGAAGTACCGGTATTCATCAAACACGTCGTAGTTGGGCAGCAGGGTCTTGTGCACCACGGCTTTCACCTCCCCTTCGTGCAGCACCCAGGCGGCATTGAAGAGGTCCTTCCCCCGGGGGTCCGGATTACGGGCCGGCGCCCCGATGATGGCAGCCACATGGTGTGTGTACGGCAGGATCCTTTCCACTGCTGCCTCACATTCGCGGATAAAATCATCGAACTCCAGGAAATCCCTGGGCGGATATCCGCATACACAGAGCTCGGTGAAGACCGCCAGGTCGGCACCCGACGCCTCCGCTCGCCCCAGCGCGTCGATGATCAGGCCGACATTCCGGTCGAAATTCCCGATATGATGGTTCTGCTGCGCTACATACACTTTCATGGCCCGAAATTCGGCAATCGGTTTCATAAATCAGCCGGATATCGGTCTTCTGCAGGCTGCAGAACCCGCAGGTTTCGTTAAAATGAAGCGGTTTCAGGCCATAGCCCCCTGAATTTGACACCATTTGCAGACATTCGCGCATAATTCATTGCGATGAAACGGCTCATTTTCATTTGGATCGCCATCATATTCGCCGGATGCTCCGGTAACTCCGGACCGGACGTCTCCGGCATCAAGGTCGAGCTGGAAGTGGTTCGGTTCGAACGCGAGTTGTTCGCCATTGACACGACGGACGTACCCGCGGCCCTCGAAAGGCTCTACCTGCGATATCCGGGATTCGGACCCTTTTTCACCGAACAGATCCTTGGCATCCCGAAAGATGATCGTTCTGACATGGCCACGGATGCGATGCGACGGTTTCTGAGGGATTACCGGGGCATCCTTGATCTGTCCGGCAAGCGCTTCGATGATCTGTCGGACATCAGGGAGGAACTGCTCGAAAGCATGCGTCACATACGCCACTATTTCCCGACGTATCCGGTTCCGGAAAGGTTGTACACCTTCATAGGGCCGCTTGACGCATATGCTGAGGGGAGGACCGGTGGCTACGGAGACATCATCATGCAGGACGGTCTGGGTACCGGCCTGCAGCTTCACCTGGGGGCGGACGAACCGATCTATCATACCCGCGAAGGACTCCAGCTGTACCCGGAGTACATATCCCGGAGGTTCACGCCGGAGATGATCGCCGTGAACTGCACAAAGAACATGATCGACGACCTGTTTCCGGGGCTACCCGGCGACAGAAACCTGCTGGATATCATGATCGATAAAGGTAAACGGATGTATTTGCTGGACCTTTTCATGCCCGACACACAAGACACGCTGAAGACAGGCTACACATCCAGACAACTCGAAGGTGCTGTGGAGAACGAAGCCCTGATCTG
>CANHUK010000306.1 GCA_947463755.1 Chitinophagaceae bacterium | reverse complement strand
GTTGAGTTTTTCTTCGGCTTCGAGGATGAGTGTGGCCACGAGATCGATCATTACCCCGGCACATTCGCCTACGCCGATGGCGGTTTCAAATTTTTCCTGCTGTCCCCAGTCGATGAACTCTTCGTCGGTCAGGTTACTCAGGTCGGCCAGAGGCTTCAATAGTTCATAGTAGTATCTGTCACCTTTTTCTACGCAGTATTCGTTGAAACTTTTTCCCTGCCCGTTTTCGAGGTGATCATCGAGGATGACGCGCAGGGCCTGAGGAGCCCGCCGGCTGGGGATCTTGGTGACCTTGTCGGCGATCCGGCCGAAGCCGCTGCCGAGGGTGCCGCCGCCGATGAGGACCTGCAGGGCCGGCAGCACGCGGCCGCCTGACTTGAGGGAACTGCCGTGGAAGCCGATAGATGCCATGCCATGTTGGCCGCAACTATTCATACAGCCGCTGATCCGGATGGTGGTTGCGCGGTCGAACAGCAGTTCGGGATATTCGTCTTCTATGACTTCAGAGAGGGTGAGTGCGGTGCCCGTGCTGTTGCTGATGCCGAGGTTACAGGTATCCGTGCCTGGGCAGGAGATGATATCAGCCGTGCTCCATGCGCCGGGAGCGGTGAAGCCTTCTTCATCCAGTACCGCGAATACATATTGAAGATCATCGGGTTTGATAAATCTAAGCTGAAGGTTCTGGTTCACCGTTACGCGCAGGTCGTCTGCTACAACGCCCTGCAGACGGTCTGCCAGCCTGCGACTGGCATCGGAAGAGATGTTTCCGTTGGGTACCCGAACATAGGCCGCAAAAAAACCTTCCTGTTTCTGTGCGATGACATTGGTGGCACGCCATTTTTCGAATCTTCGCTCGTTACTCATCGGAGCTGTTTCGTAGCTACGGTTACCGGCAGGGGGATTCGTTGGCGACCAGGCGGCGGCATCGACAGGATAACGGTCATGGGTAAGCGCTTTTTCTTCTGCGATGACCAGTTCGTTAAAGGCATCGATACCGATCTTTTGGATCAGGAATTTTATCCTTGCCTTGTGCCTGCTATTGCGTTCACCGTGGCGGTCGAACACCCTCAGTACCGCTTCGAGATAGGGGATGAGGCGATCCGCTTCGAGGAACTCGTGCGTTGTGATGGCGAGGTGGGGTTGTGCGCCCAGTCCCCCGCCGATCAATACTTTGAAGCCCCGGCGTAGCTGGCCGTCCACTTCGCGGATACGGGCGATCGCGCCCAGGTCGTGCATGTAGGTCAACCCGGTATCCCGCTCACTGTTGCTGAAGGCGATCTTGAATTTGCGTCCCATCTCCTGGCAGAGCGGCTTCCGTAGGAAGTATTCAAACATCGCATGGGCGTAAGGTGTCACGTCGAAGGCCTCTTCCGGATCAATGCCGGTAGTGTCGGATGCGGTGATGTTTCTGACGGTGTTGCCGCAGGCTTCACGAATGGTGATGGCATCCTTTTCCAGTTCTGCCCACATTTGCGGCGTGCGGTCGAGGCTCACGAAGTGGATCTGAATATCCTGTCGGGTCGTCAGGTGGAGGTTTCCGTTGGAGTATTCATCGGATACATCTGCGATCCGCTTCCACTGGGCGAAGGTCATCTTCCCGTAGGGCAGTTTGATCCGCACCATCTGGACACCCGGCTGTCGCTGGCCGTAGACGCCGCGCGCCAGTCGCAGGCTGCGGAATTTTTCCTCGGGCATACGTCCTTCGCGGAAGGCGCGGATCTTCTGTTCCAACTCGATGATGTCGCGCTCAACGACGGGATTTTCCAGTTCGGTCCTGAAACTCTGCATGTTGGTCGGGTTTAATAACCTACTAAATTAGTAGACAATACGAAGGTAAGTGACAATGATCGAATCGCAAAGCTTTTGGAGGAAGCTGGTGACATGCACTGTCCTGATTTCTGGCCATGCTGAAATAATATATGCAATGGCTGCAGGTGGCATTTTTTGCATGGAGCTCCTTTGCTATATTCGTTTACACATTTAAATGCCATCATCATGACCTACAGGCTCTCAGATGCGGATGTAGCCGCATATCATCGAGACGGATACCTTATCGTTCCTGGATTCTTCAGCCAACCGGAGGTGGACAAACTCTATTCCATCGCAACGGCGGATGACGTGGTGGCGGCCAATGCCACGAACGTGACGGACAGTTCCGGAAAGCATTCAAAGCTTACGCTTTGGTTTTCGCCAGGGGAGGATGTGTACAGTATGATGCTTCGGAGTGAGCGGATGGTGGAAGGCGCGGCCCGGCTGATGGACAGTGATGCCCCGGTTTGTCATTATCACACCAAGTTGATGCAGAAGGAACCGCGGGTTGGCGGTGCCTGGGAATGGCATCAGGATTACGGGTACTGGTATAAGAATCAGTTCCTGTTTCCTGATCAGTTGATCAGCATCATGGTGGCGTTAACGCCGGCGAACCGCGAAAATGGTTGCCTGCAGGTAGTGAAGGGTTCCCACAAGATGGGGCGGGTGAACCACGGATTCTCCGGCGAGCAGGTCGGTGCCGATGGTGTGATGGTCGAACATGCATTGAAGGTATTGGAGCATGTGTACGTGGAGCTCGAGCCGGGTGATGCCTTGTTTTTTCATTCCAATACCCTCCACCGCAGCGAGGCTAATCTGAGTGAAAAGCCGCGCTGGTCGATCATTTCCTGCTACAATGCGCTGGGCAATATCGCTTATAATGATAAGAGTACTTCCTGGCGGGAGCCAGTAAATGTGGTACCTGACGAGGCACTGATGGCGGCCGGAGTTGGCGGTGCGGCAACTGGAGGTGATTTCCTGAGGAAAGAGGATGATCCTGCCTTGAAGGCGACGGGCTGGGAACAGGAGGTGAAGACCATCTGATCCCTCCTCATATTTATTTGCTCATTCGGGACGGACGCCCGTGGTCATTTATTTGTTCTCCAGGAGAATAGGCAGGGGCGGAGCGTCCGTTGCCGTTGTCTGCTGGGCTGGTACGTCCAACGGAATGCCGGCAATACGTGCGCGCAGCACTTTTACGCCATAGACCGGTCCATGCCAAAGATTGATCAGGGTGCCTTCGCAGCCCCGGTCTGGCATGGCTTTCCCATGGGCTTCCATGTACCGGTCGTATAGTCGAAGTGATCGGTCGAGCATGATGCCGGCTTGTTCCTGAGCAGATGTAGGGTAGGCGCCACCGTTATCTTTTTTTATTTCCTGAATGCCGCAGGCGGCCTCAAAAGCTGAGAGGTAGAGATGGCTGGTCAGCAGCCGGTTTTCCAACAGGGAGAGTTGTGCACGTCCATATCCTTCCGGCAGATCGGTCGTCAGGCTGTGTACAATATTCCGCAAGCTGTCGTAGGCACGGGCGGTCTGTTGCAGGAGCGGCCTGTTCATCCAGGTATAGGGACCGCCTGTCAGCCATGCACCGATCCAGCAGAAGCCCACATTCGGAAGATCATTGGTACAGATCCTGTCGAGCTTTTCCAGGGTATGCATGACCGTTAGATATTCATCTTTATTTTTTAGTCCAAGGATCTGTGCCTGATTTCTGTAGAATCCACTCCGGTCGATGGGGCCGCGGAGCGATGTCTCTGCGGCATATCTTGCTGCCACGGCATTTTCCGCTGTTCGCCAGTGGTTGAACAAGATGGTGTTGAGTTGCCGGCCGTCGCGGAGCGTGTCGAGTTGCTGAAAGAGCGCTTCGATCCCGTCCACGGGATTCTGCTGACTGAACATGAGTCCGTCGAATTCTATCCAGGAGAGGATGGTGGTATGTGCCAGATCCTCGGCATTCTTGCGGACGCGGGCGAGGTG
>CANHUK010000305.1 GCA_947463755.1 Chitinophagaceae bacterium | reverse complement strand
CAATGGACTTCAGATGTATTGCCGGAAAAGGGGGCGGCCATGCCGGCAACCCATGGAGCAGTCGTTTGCTTTCCCACTACCAGCGCCGAAGCATCCAGTATGTTCATGAAATGAGCAGCGAGCGCAGTTCCGGAGATATGTCGATCAGCCCATGACCTTATGCCTTCACGACGATCAATCGATGGGACACCGTCTTTGATGGCATTCATCAACGAATCCTTAAGTGTGCACGTATCCGCCAGCCCCATCACCTTTCCCAGGATCGGACGGCCTTCTATCAGGATCGAAGCGCCGCAGCGATCGCTTACCAGGACGGGTGTCCCGGCTCCAAGCGCCTCGTTGACCACGGCGCCCCACCCGTCAAAACGACTGGGCAGCACCAGAAGATCAGCGTTTGCAATGGCCATCCGCACGCCGGCGTTGTCGATATATGGATGTAATTTGATGTGCCCCATCCCTTCGATCCGTTGCATCGAACGGCGCAGGAAAGCGTCCGGCGGACCCGGGGGCATAGAATGACATATCAGTTCAAAAGAGAGGTCGGACGGGATCGATGCGGCCGCCTCCAGGAGCAGGTCTGCACCCTTGCGTTGCGACCAGGAAGCCGGAAAGATGATCCGGAACGGACGAGTTGTATCCCCCGACGGATAGACCGGTTCAAAGGGTTCCGTCACATAGGCCCAATCGTACAGTTTGCGTTGCGGAAATCCCCATCCGAGATACTGCCGGCGACATTCCCGCCCGATGCACAAAATGAAGTCGAGTTTGCCGGAAAATCTCAAGGCATCCAGTCGTCCACGCCATTGCTTGACCATCCCCGCAAAACCTTTCATCATCAGCGGTTCCGCATACACGCCCACACGTACATTCCGGTTCATGGCATAGCGCAAGGCCCGATGGATGAACGCAAATGCATGAAGTCCGGCAAATACATGGACGTCTTCAGGTGCCGAATCCCGGATCAGCCTCTTCCAGTCAATATCCCGGATATGAAGCAGCGTTACGCCCTTAAGTTCGGGGTCATACCAACCCATCTCCTCGCGCCCCGAACCCTTCCGGGTGGTCACCAGGGTTACATCATGTTCCATCGCCAGGGCCTTGAGGAAAGCCGACTGGTGCATGCTGTTGATGTTCTGCCAGAAAACGATCCTCAACCTCTCCATGATGCCGGTATGTCGCGATCAAAGGATTCTGCCCGTTCGCGCCAGGAATGAAGGGCGGGATCGGGCAGTGGATATATGGTATTCAGTTCCAGCGACCGGATCTTTTCGGCCAGGTCTGCACTATCACCGGGTCGGAAAAACAGACGCTCGTCTGAGAAGAGTTCTGCGGATTCCCCGATCCGACAGGTGATCACCGGCTTGCGGAAGGGCAGATACAGGTATGTCTTGCTCGGACAACGGGCCTGGTCCTGTATCGTCGGATAGAGAGGTGCCAAAAAGGCATCGGCCAGGCAAAGCCTTGCACCAAGTCTTTCTTCGGGCAGGTATCCCGTGAATTCGACCAGATCCGAGATCTCATTACGAGCAACAAATGTCCGGGCCTCGTCGAGGTCCGGGCCATCGCCAAGGAGGTGAAGCCTGTAACGCCTGCCTTCCTGGCGAAGCCTGACGAACGCTTCCAGCATCAGAAAGAGTCCGTAATTCCGGATCATGCTGCCTAGGAAAACGATGTTCACCGAATCCCGGTATCGCAGGCGCAAGCGCTGCACCTCATCGGCATCAATGGATGCCATATCTGTGTCCTGCGCATATGGCAAATAGGTGACAGGTAAGTCGCCCCGTCGCGCCCGTTGGGCATCATTTCGGTAATGATCCTGCAACCAGCGACTGGCGGCAACGATCATGTCCGACCTTCGGACCGACAGCCACTCGTAGTAGGCATAAAGCCAGCGCTTATAAATGGGGAGTCCCTTGATGGCCGATGCCAGTTCGCTATGTTCCACCACCAGTCGGCTTCCGGCCGGCAGATCGCGCCTGGCGGCCCGGTTGCGAAAGCTGTAGGAGCAACAATAGAGAATGTCAGGGTTCAACGCACGGATGATCCTCGATTTCTGCCGGCGCTCAGAGATAGGATCCCCATCCCTGAAATATCTGACATCGATGCGCTGATCACAGGAAGCGCTGATCCGGGATCGATTCTCGGGGCAGTCCATCACGACGATCGATACCGACCATCCGAGGTCTGCCAGGGGATTGGCCATCCCCAATGCCCGCTTCATGGTCGCGATCCTTCGGATGTCGCCCGTCGTTAGAAAAGTGATCTTCCTGTTGTTCATCTGATCCAGGCCGGTACGTTTTTTCGGTTATGCGTGAGCGTTAGTTCGTCCGCCTCCCCTTCTTCCTGATGATCAAGCAGACGTTGCATAGCCGCCATTACCATGATGACCGCCGGATCCGTCACCCGGCGCTCCAGTCCAAAAGGTGAAAAAAGAATATCCCAGATGAAGAACACCAGCATGAACAACAGGAACTGCCGGTACGGGAGCCGCTCATGTCCCAGCATCCTGTAGAAGGTGCGCAGGGCCAGCCAGAGGACCAGTATCCAGAAGATGCCGCCGGCGACGCCGGCCTCTGCCCACGAGCCGAGGATATGCGAATGCGTAGGGATCGTTCCCAGGTCCATCAGGTATTCAGCATCATAGGTATTCGGATCCATGCCATTGAGGTAGATATATTTTTTGACATATTCCGGATGTCTTGCCCATGAGCCGTATCCCAATACCGGCGCCTCCATGATGGCAGGGATCGCAATGGTGTATTCCATGCGTCCTCCGGAGAGAATGTTACGCCCTCCTGAGGTTTGTTTCTCATATTTATCCCGCGATTTCTCGCCCAGCCAGCCACTGGAGGCGCCGATGGTGTACACCTGGTAGATCCCGATCAACGCGATGACCACCGGCAGCAGGAATCTCACGGACATAAATCCACCATCCCTAAGATTATCCCGGAAATAGGTTGCCAGGATTGTCAGGAGTCCGATCAACAGGGTGATGCCGCCAAGCGATCGGGCATTGGCTTGCAGATGGACGATACCAAGGAGTATGAAGGCAATGCCCCCGATACGATTTACGCGCGCTGAGTGCATCCATCCGATCACCAGGGCCACGCCCATGGTAAGGGCAGGACCATAGCCGAATTTCCATTCAGACAGGAATTCATTGCGTTCCTGGAAACTGGCCAGCGCCAGCGAAAAGGCATAGCCCGCAAAGAAAGCGGCCATTCTGTCGAGCTGCAGTCCCGATAAGAAAGCAATCACCGTGATATTGACGGCGAAGAATACGAGCCGCGCCCAGCCCCGCATGTAGTCAGACGGCAATGTGCCGTTGACCATGTCCGAAAAGACCTGCATCAGGAGGTAGATCAGCCAGGCCCGCAGGATCATTCGAAGCATCCCGTCCTGAAGCGTCCAGTTCACCACCTCGCGCCAGCGCAATAAAAAATATCCGAGCGTGAAGACTTCCGACCAGGTGAGCATCCCGACCAGGTTGATCCGGAAGAACACCAGCGTTCCGATCAGAAAAAGATATATGTGAGATGGATACAGATTCATATTATTGGCCGGAACTAACGGTCTCGTATACACGAAGAACCTGCTGTGCGTACTGATCCTGACGATATGATGTGCGGATGAGGTCTGCGTTTGCGCTGCCTGTACCTTCCAGGTCGAGCTCACCGAGGAATACGCGCTCCATCGCTCGGACCAGGGCATCGGCATCGCCGGGTGTGGTGAGCAGTCCGTGCCTTCCATCTTCCACGATGGAACCGGCATGGGGTGTGGTGACGAT
>CANHUK010000304.1 GCA_947463755.1 Chitinophagaceae bacterium | reverse complement strand
TTATCAATAAATGAGTCGTAGAACGGACTACCGGGATTCCCCTGCTGTCCGCCGGGATATACGGCATAGGCTTCTATGGGGGTTGTCATGTGGACCACCATGCGCCAGCTTGGTCCGTGCTCATGGGTGGTAGCGTTGATGATATGCGTACCTCCTCCGTTCAGGATACCTTGCCGCGAGAAGGGCATCGTGGCATTGCGCAACAGATGATAAACCGTCGTATTCTTGTTCCTGGCCCAGGATAGTCGTCCCTTTTTTTCCAGGCTGTCGATCGACGGAATGGCCATCCTGAAAGCGCGGGTCACCATCGAACGGAGATCCTCGGTGGCGGGGGTGCGGATGTCGTCGATGAAGCGGTAGGCGGTATCCCGGAGCAGGGCTTCCAGCAGGACGAATCGCTCCGGGCGGATGACCGGCTTTTCAGTAGTGTTCAGGTCATCGGCATAGACGACCTGCTGCAGGCTGTCCCACCAGGCCGTGAATACGGTAGGGCCCTTTTGTTCCGGATCGTTGTTCAGGTTCCAGTCGCCCATGATCTTCAAATAATATCTGCCTGCATCATCCAGACCGGCGCTGTCGACATGCCGGATCAGGATGGGCCTGGCGTATTCTGCAAAGACATTGTAGTTGTCGTTCTGCAGCTTCATCATGTCATCGGGTGTGGCATCGTAGGTGGCGGCGAGTTTTCGGTTGATGATGATGCCACGATAGACATCATACTGACCGGGGATGAAATACGGATAAGTGGAGTCCGCCGGTCGCTGATTGGCGCTGCTGATATACCCTTCTGTCGGATTGAAGGTGTGCGGGTTATGCTCCATGGGGATGTATCCCTGCCACATATATGAGCTGTCGTACCCGGGCATGACGAAGAGTCCCTGGTCTTTCCAGCGAAGCGGGAAGGTCGCCTGCTGCCAGAGGGCGATATCGCCGTTGCGGGAAGCGAAGATCATATTCTGACCGGGCACATTGAAATGGCTGATCGCAGCGAGGTAGTCGTCGTGCGTGCGGGCGCGGTTCAGCAAGTGCCACATCTTGAGAATATTGGCGCTGTCGTGTGCCACCCAACGCAGGGCGTATGCCTTTCCGTCGCCGGCCTTTCCGGGGAAGGATGCATCATATACCACGGGGCCAAAGACCGTGTAGGGGACGGTATCGAGGACCGTGGTGTGTCCCTTGACACGGATCTGCTCGATGCGGACATCCGCCTTTCGCCAGGTGCTATCGAACCAGTATTCGGCACGCGCGCGGTCACGGAACCTGACTTCGTAATAGTCGCGGACATCCCGTCCGGCGTTCGTAAAGCCGAAAGCGATGTCCTGATTAAAGCCGATGACCACGCCCGGAATGCCCGGGAAGGTGGCGCCGTAAGCGTTGAAGACGGGGGTATGGAGCTGCATCTCATACCAGATGGCCGGCAGGGACAGGCGCAGGTGCGGGTCGTTGCAAAGGATGGGATGTCCGCTGCGCGACCGGGAACCGGCGATCACCCAGTTATTACTGCCATTGGCAGGATCGGGCTTGAACTGGTTTTCGGCTATCCCTGTGGCGGGCTGCCGACCATAATACGCAGAATCCAGGTCTTTCGGGATATTCAGGGCCTGTTGGGGCGTCTCATAAGGTGTGCCCGAGGGAATGACGGGCGACAGGGAATCCGCCACCTCGGGAAAAAGCAGGCGGAAATTTTCCTCTCCAAGGGTGCGCAGGGCATGCGTGAACTCAAAATCGCGATCAAAGCCGGCCAGGTCATTGGTCATGGCCTTCATGAAGAGCGCACTTTTGAGATTGGTCCATTTTTCGGGCTCGTAGCCCAGGATCTTGTATTCTACCGGGAGGCTGCCTTTGTTGAGGCGGGTGATGTAGGCATTGACACCGGCGGTGTAGGCATCGCATGCGGCTTTCGTATCCGGATCTGCCTCCATCCGGTGAAGGGCGTTCTCAGCGGCGTAGACCATTCCGTTGCGTCGCTGGTTGCGGTCGTAGTCGATCCCCTTCTCCCCCACGATCTCGCTGATGCGGCCGGCGGCAGCATGTGTCTGGAATTCCATCTGCCAGAGCCGGTGGCGGGCATGGATGAATCCCTGTACGAAATAGGCGTCCTGCTCCTGTTCCGCGAAAACATGGGGAACGAGACGTGCATCGAAATACACATCCACCTTACCCTTTAGTTCGGGGAAGCGAAAGTCACCGCCCTGATCGGCATCCATGGCTTCAGCGTTCTGCCAAATACCTTCATGTGGACTGAGGAGCACGCCAAGGGGAACAGGCAGCACCTTACGGGTATCGAGCACATAGATCAGGCCCGCATTCAGGATCAGGGTCAGTATAAACAATGTTATCCGCATGTGGGAAGGTTGAATATCAAAAGTAACGAAAAAAGCGGGGCGGGTGTTCAGCCCCCGAGGATGAAACCGGAGCGTCGGAGCCTTCGTACCTTTGCGGTAAAAAAAGATGTCCAGCGAATCAGATCTCCGGAATATTCTTCGCCTGCAACTGCCCACGGACCCTCGCTGGGTGGACCTCGCTTCCATGTCGCTGGAGGAGATACTGACCGACCACGCCTACTGCGAACAGAAAGCTGCCACCAGCTGCATTTCACTGATCCAGGGTCATCCCGACCGGGAGGAGCTGGTACGGGAATTGGCTCCGGTCGTGACGGAGGAATGGGGGCATTTCCGGCAGGTGCTGGCGGAGCTGGACAAGCGCGGACTTAAACTCGGACGGCAGCGGAAGGATGAATATGTCAACGCCCTGCTGGCCTTTCAGCGTAAGGGCGGTCATCCGGAAGACCGGTTCCTGGACAAACTGCTGACCTGCGCCCTGATCGAGGCCCGGAGTTGCGAGCGCTTCAAGCGATTGAGTGAGGGACTGGAAGATCCTTACATGCGTAACTTCTACCGGAAATTCATGGAGAGCGAGGCCGGACACTATACGCTGTTCATCAACCTGGCCGATACCTACATGGGTAAGGAAAAGGTAAGGGCCCGCTGGCACGAGTGGCTGAACCATGAGGCAGAAGTCTTACGGGGCTTGGAAGTACGCGGCGACCGCATGCACTGACCTGTCATCAACCCCGCCGCCCGAAGTATTCAATTTCGTGTGTGAAGTCGAGGGCTGGAAATCGCTGTGCGATAGATTTGGCCATCTCCAGGTGTTTCTGTCTGAAGGCCGCGTGCGCCTCGGAATGCGGATGCAGCGGACGATGCTGTAGGGCGGCCTGCAGTTTGTCGATCTCCTTCATGGCTTCCCTGGATGATCCGGATATGGCCGCTTCCGCAAATTTCTCCCAAACATACGCGGTGGCCTGATAGTTTGGATGCACCAGGTCTTCGGCATAGAAACGATGATCGCGGAGATCATCAATGATGAGCTCGTAGGCCGGGAAGTATTGTGTTCCGGGGACTACTTCCAACAGATCATGGACCGCCGTGATCAGCGAGGCCTTGCTGCGGTTGTTCTCCACAAACCCGTCGCGCAGGTGGCGGACGGGACTAACGGTCAGGATCACCCGAAGTTTCGGATGGGCCGAACGCAATTTCTGCAGCACGGGCTGCAAGACACCAACGATCTCCTCCGAACGCAGCAGCCGTCGACTGAAGCCGGCAGCGGGCATTTTGTGGCAGTTGGCGACGATGCCCCTGTCCGGCCTTTCGAACACCCAGGCGGTGCCCAGTGTGATCATCAGCCAGTCTGCCGTCGTCAGGAACTGACCGGCTTCCCGGACACTTTCGTTCATCTGCCGGCAGGCAATATCTGCCGACGGATCGGACCAGCGGGAGTGGAAATCCCAGT
>CANHUK010000303.1 GCA_947463755.1 Chitinophagaceae bacterium | reverse complement strand
TGCCCGTAGGTGAGATAGATATCGATCAGTTTGTCGAACAGGCTGCGGCCCTTGTCCTTTTCGTAGGCTGCCATCTCGCAGAGCAGGGCAACGGCACTGACCGCATCTTTGTCGCGCAGCCGGTCACCGATCATCAATCCGTAAGACTCCTCTCCGCCGATGATGTAGTGTTCGTTCGCTTCCTTCTCGCGGATAAGTTCAGCGATCCATTTAAAGCCGGTCAGCACATTGTAGCAGTTCACCCCGTTAGCGGCGGCGATGGCATCGATCAGGTCGGTCGTGACGATGGTCTTGACGACCATGTCGTTCGGGCGGGCGATCCCCTTGGCCTTTCGGGCTTCGATCATGTAGTTAAATGCCAGCACGGCCGTTTGGTTGCCGTTGAGGAGCACCCATTCTCCCCGATCATTCTTCACGCCGATACCCACCCGGTCCGCATCAGGATCAGTGCCCAGGAGGATATCCGCATCCAGGCTTCTGGCCAGGTTCAGGCCCAGGCTCATCGCTTCGCTTTCCTCGGGATTGGGGTAAACGACGGTCGGGAAATCTCCATTGGGTTCGATCTGTTCCGCTACCAGATGCACATTTCGGAAGCCAAAACGCTCAAGTACCTTCGGCACGAGTTCAATACCGGTACCATGTATGGGCGTGTAAACGATGGACAAGTCATGCTGTCGTTCGATGGCTTCGGGATATACGCTAAGGTCTTTGACCATCTGCATATAGGCTTCGTCGATCTCAGCTCCGACCAGGGTGATGAGATCGGCGCCGCCCGTCCATTTGACATCATCGACGGACGCAATGGCTTCTACTTCGGCGATCACGTTCTTGTCGTGCGGTGGCACGAGCTGGCCTCCATCCGTCCAGTATGCCTTGTAGCCGTTGTATTCCCTCGGGTTGTGGGAGGCGGTACAGACGACACCACCCTGACAGCCGAGGTGACGGATCGCGAAGGAAAGTTCCGGTGTCGGCCGGAGTTTTTCAAAGAGAAACACGCGGATGCCGTTGGCCGCCATGACAGAAGCGGTGATCTCGGCGAAGGTGCGTGAATTGTTGCGCGAATCGTGTCCTACGGCAACGCTCACCTCGCGATCGGGAAAGCATTTGCGCAGATAGTTGGCGTATCCCTGTGTCGCCATACCGATCGTATATCGGTTGATGCGGTTGGTGCCCACGCCCATGATGCCGCGCAAGCCGCCGGTACCGAACTCAAGGTTGCGGTAAAAGGCATCCGCCAGAACAGCCGGATCCTGATCCATCATGCGGCGGATCTCAGATCGGGTGTCTTCGTCGTAGTTGCCGTTAAGCCATGTATCTACTTTCTGTCGGATCGCTGCGTCCATGGTATGTGGTTTAGGATGATTCGGGTTTGTCCGGGGCCTAAAATTAATCATTGTGCGGTGACTCCGCAAGTCTGCGGATAGAGTGGTATTCATGAAAAGTTCTCACTGACGGGTCAGCCGATTTCCTACTTTTGTTTTCGCATGAAACCTCGGTCGATCCGCATTATTCTCCCCGGCATTCTCATCGCACTGTCAACCCTGTCGTGGAAGGCGACCGGTCAGTCGATGTCCGATTCTCTCCGAACCCTCCGGCAGCGCCGCACGGCCATCTGGGCCCTGGAAGGCAGCTTCACAGCCGGCACTTTTGTCTTCCTGAACCAGGCCTGGTACACGCAATACGACCGGGTAGGATTCCATTTGTTCGATGACTGGGGAGAATGGATGCAGATGGACAAGGCGGGACATGCATTGAGCACATATGCCGGGAGCCGGGTGGCGGCGGACTGCTGGCGCTGGGCGGGCCTCGATCGGCGAAAGGCCGCCTGGACTGCAAGTCTGAGCAGCATGGGCTATCTGACCATGGTGGAAATGCTGGACGGATTCTCGGAAAAATGGGGGTTCAGTCCGGGTGACATGATCTTCAACACGGCGGGGACGGCACTCTTTCTCTCCCAGGAACTCTCCTGGGGAGAACAGCGCATCGCCATGAAACTGAGTTACAGGCCGGTCGCGTACGATGCAACGCTCAGGGAGCGGACGGAATCGCTCTTCGGCCGTTCTCCCGCCGAACGTTTCCTGAAGGACTACAATGGGCAGACCATCTGGTTGAGCGCTAACATCAGATCTTTTCTGCCATCGGCGCGGGTGCCGGCATGGCTCAACATCGCGGTCGGGCATGGCGCACGCACCATGCTTGGGGGGCGTGAGAATGTCTGGGAAGATGATAACGGGATCACGACCGACCGCAGCGATGTTCTTCGTTACCGGCGTTTCTTTCTTTCATTGGATATTGATCTGTCTAGGATCCCGGTGAAGAACCGCTTCCTGCGATCAGCACTGTCGGTCGTCAATATCGTGAAGATCCCTGCCCCGGCGTTGGAGATCGACGGACGCGGACGCATCCGGGGGCATCTGCTACATTTTTAAGTCAGCCTTACTGGATATAAGCACCGGTGATGATATCCCCCTCCACTTCCACCCTGACATGGTCCTGCATGGTCGTGGCAAGTCTTAGCCCCGTGAAGTCGGGGTGGATGGGATAGGCCTTATGTGAGCGCTCCACCAATACAAGGGTCTGGATCTTACGGGGATGGCACTCCAAAAATGGACGCATGGCGTAGAGCAGGGTGCGGCCGCTGTTCGTGACATCATCGACCAGGATGACGACCCGGCCGTCAAGCGCAACGGATTCGCTCAAGGTAACAAGGCCCGGATGTTCCTTATTGAGATCGACAGAGATGAGTTTCACGGCGACATTGGAGATCCCCGAAAGGACCGACTGCAACTGGCGCGCGACTACGAGTCCGCAACCTTTGATACCGGCCAGCAGCAACTCCCTTTCCCCGGGGTTATGTTCCAGAATCTCGTATGCCAGCCTGCGTATCTTCATCTCCGCATGGGCGCCCGTCAGGATCTGTTTTCTTTCCATTTGTCTTACCTTCATGTAGCGGCGTGATCGGTTTTTCCGGCCCGCCGACATACAAAATTACGACAACCCATGGAGCTCCTGCAACAAATCGCATTTGTAGTGATCACAGGCCTTTCGGTATGGTTGTTCAGCCGGAGGATCCGCGGGATCAGAAGGAATATCCTGCTTGGCCGCGACCGCGGGCTGGAGTCACGCGGGGCAGAAGGATGGAGGCAGGTACTGCTGCTCGCCCTGGGCCAGCGGAAGATGTTCCGTAACCCGTTGGTGGCCGTGCTGCATCTCATCATTTACCTGGGTTTCATCATCATCAATATCGAAGTACTGGAGATCTTGCTGGATGGCCTCCTGGGCAGTCATCGCCTCTTTGCTCCGGTCCTGGGATCGGCCTACGCCTGGCTGATCAATACCTTTGAATGGCTCGCCGTCGGGGTGATCCTGGTTTGTATTGTTTTTCTTGCCCGTCGGCACATGACCGGTGTGCCCAGGTTCCAGGGCCCTGACCTTGATGGATGGCCCCGCAGTGACGCCCGCAATATCCTGATTGCTGAGATCGTGCTGATGTCACTTTTCCTACTGATGAATGCGGCCGACACCCTGCTGCAGGTGAGGGGCCATGCAGGATATGCTTTGCATTCCACCGGTAACTTCATGGTTTCTTCACTGTTGCATCCCTTGTTGGCCGGCTGGTCTGACAGTGTACTGCTTGTCACCGAAAGAACTGCCTGGTGGCTGCATATTATCGGCATCTATGCCTTTCTGAACTATCTCCCCTGGTCGAAACATCTGCATATCGTGCTCGCCTTCCCCAATGCATATTATGCCCGGCCGAACGACAATGGCCGGATGGATAACATGCCGGAGATAC
>CANHUK010000302.1 GCA_947463755.1 Chitinophagaceae bacterium | reverse complement strand
GCGGAATGCTTCTTCCTCCGGAATGCAGGTGTCGGTGACCCGGTTATAATGGTTTTCGAGCAGGTCCCATTCTTCCTGGGGCGTCAGATCCCGGTAGTTGGGGATGCGCTTGTAGTGGGAGTGAGCTACCAGGTTCATGACATCCTCCTCGAGGTTGGCACCGGTGCAACTGATGATGTCGACCTTACCCTGGCGGATCATTTCGGCCAGAGAAACGCCCAGTTCAGCGGTACTCATCGCACCGGCCAGGGAGACGAGCATCTTACCGCCTTCCAGCAGATGCTGTTCGTAGCCTTTAGCCGCATCCACGAGTGCGGCCGCGTTGAAATGGCGATAGTGATGCTGGATGAAATTCGAAACAGGACCTTTGCTCATGTGATGTCATTTATCGGCGCAAAAATAGGTCAATTCCCCGCATCCCGAGGGGGGGATTAACGACATGATAGGCTTCCAGGGCGGTTCAGCATATAAAATACATAGGCGCACTCGATGATCATGTGGATTTCACATGCTTGCGGGCATGCTAATCCCATCCCGGAAACATTTTGAAACGCTCGAAGGACGACCGTTCGAGCATCTCCCGATCATCCGGATGAGCGATATCGATCAGGGCTTTGGCCCGCTGACGAAGATTCTTGCCAAACAGATAGGCCACTCCGTATTCAGTCACGATGTAATGCACATGCGAACGGGTGGTCACCACACCGGCACCGGGTTTCAGCACCGGCACAATGCGGGGAATGCACTTTGCGGTCCGCGACGACAGTGCGATGATGGGCTTGCCGCCTTCAGAAAGCGAAGCCCCCCGGATGAAATCCATCTGCCCGCCCACTCCCGAATACTGATAGGTACCAATGGAATCGGAGCAGACCTGGCCGGTCAGGTCGACCTCAACACAGCTGTTCACGGCCACGACCTTAGGATTGCGGCGGATGACATGCGGATCGTTCACATAGTCAATATCCAGGAAGTTGAAGGCAGGATTATCGTCGATGTAATCGTAAAGCCTTCGGGAGCCCAGCGCAAAACCTGTGACCGTTTTATTTGGATGGATGCGTTTGTAGCGATTGTTGATGATGTCTTTGTCGAACAGGTCGATGAGTCCATCTGAGAACATCTCAGTGTGCACGCCCAGATCTCGATGATTGTGCAGGCTGCCGAGCACCGCATCCGGGATGGCGCCGATGCCCAATTGCAGGCAAGACCGGTCTTCGATCAGTTCTGCGATGTACCGGCCGATGCTGCGTTCCACATCCGTAACTTTTTCGGTGTAAGTAGATTCGGGCAACGGATCATCACACCAGACCATCGCATGCAGCCGGGAGGCATGGATCATCCCGTCTCCATGCGTCCTTGGTGCATTGGGGTTCACCTGGGCAATGACATGGCGGGCGGTATTGACCGCACAACGGGCGACATCCACCGAAGCACCGAGGGTGCAATATCCATGTGCATCAGGCGGAGATACCTGAATGATGGCGACGTCCAGCGGCAGGATGCCACGCTTGAACAATTCCGGGATCTCGCTGAGAAAAACGGGAATGTAATCTGCCCGCCCCTCTGCAACTGCCTGTCGCACAGCATTCGACACGAACATCGAATTCATACGGAAATGGTCCGCATATTCAGGCTTGCAAACGTCGAGGTCGCCATAGATGGTGATGGAGACCATCTCGACGTTCCGGAGGCGATATGCTTGCCTGGCCAGGGCGTTCATCAGGCAGATGGGTGTCATGGCACTGCCATGAACGAATAGCCGATGGCCGGACTGCACCACGGAAAGTGCCTCTTCGGCAGACACATATTTGATTTCGGGAACCATGAGCAGGAGGTTACCACGCAAAGATAGCGCACCCGTGACGGCCCTCACTGACCAGTCGTTTCAGGCCGACTGACGAAAATCAGTGAAAAAGTTAGTTTTGCACACATTTCATCCCATGACGATCTCCCGAACCTTGCTTGCCTCGTTCCTGCTGATATCGGTGGTTCAACTGCACGCGCAGGGGAATCGGTTGCCGACACCAGACAAATCACCACTGGACATCTCCTATTATCCGCCCAACTATCCCGTCCTGAAGATCCAGGACAAGTTGACGGAGCCGCTGCTGGCACGTGTCATATACAGCAGACCCTCCAAGGGTGGTCGCACCATTGTGGGAGATCTGGTCGAATACGGACAGGTCTGGCGTATGGGTGCCAACGAGGCGACCGAGATCGAATTGTTCCGCGACGTGCGCATCCTGTCCGGCAAGCTGAAAAAGGGCAGGTACACACTTTACGCGATCCCCGGCCAGGAACTTTGGACGGTGATCTTCAACCGGGAAACAGATACCTGGGGAGCCTTCAGGTATGATGCGGCAAAGGATGCCTTGCGGGTGGACATCAAACCGGAAAGAACGAAGGATCTGAGCGAAGTCCTCACCATGTACTTTGAGCGAAACGGGGCGCAGGTAGATCTGATCCTGCGCTGGGATGATATCAGGCTCAGCATCCCGTTCATGGCGGAACCGGCTGTGAAAGGAAAAGGATAAATAAAAACCCACCAGATGTGCGGGATTGCAGGCATCATCGGGAACGCCCGGCATACCGGACCTTGTTCCATGGGTCGCCTGCAGGCGATGACGGACGCGCTACGTCACCGCGGACCGGATGGAGAAGGTCATTTCCTGGCCACTACAGAGCACACTGCCATCGCCCTGGGGAGTCGACGGCTGGCGATCACTGATCCCGGACCGGCTTCCGACCAGCCCCTGCATTATCTCGACCGATATGTGATCATACACAACGGAGAACTCTACAATGCGCCTGAACTGAGGCAACAGCTGATAAGAGAAGGGCTGCCTTTCCGTTCAGCAGGGGATGCGGAAGTCATTGCTGCTGGCTATCATCAATGGAACTCGGATTGCATGCAGCGGTTCAATGGCATGTTTGCCTTCGCCATCTGGGATCGCCAGGCAGAAATACTTTTCTGCGCGCGGGACCGCATCGGGGAGAAGCCCTTTCACTTTCATTACGACGCCGCAGCGGGACTCCTCCATTTCGCATCTGAGATGAAAGCCCTCTGGGCCACAGGCATCCTGCGTCAACCAAAACCGCAGGCCTTCCTGCACTTTCTGACCCTGGGCATCACAGAGCACCCGGAATTCCCGGAACTCACTTTCTTTGAGGACATATTGAGGCTTCCGCCTGCACATTTCATGACCTATCATCCGGCGGATAACCGACTCACGATGTCGAGATACTGGGACCTGGACCGGATGACACAATTGGAGATGCCCGTGGCTGAGGCCACAAGACAGTTTGGTAGCCTGCTAGAAACCTCCGTGGACATGCGGCTGGTAGCAGATGCAAAGATCGGGCTTGCGCTGAGTGGTGGCATCGACAGTGCCAGTATTGCGGCGACGGCCAAAGGGAGGGTAGGCGATACCGTGAGTGCCATCTTTCCGGGCTTTGTACGGGATGAATCTGACAGCATCTTCAGGATGGCCGGGCATGTCGGCATGCATGCGCATACCACCGCGCCGGACACCGACATGCTGCTAGACAGCATGGATGCCCTGGTGAACCACCAGGAAGAACCCTTTGGATCCGCCGGCATCCTTGCGCAGTTCGCCGTTCATCGCCTTGCGACGGAGCAAGGGATCCGTGTGCTGCTGGATGGGCAAGGCGCTGACGAAACCCTTGGAGGGTATGATCGGTACACCCAGTGGCATCTGCAGGAAGTCATCCGCAGCCGGGGGTGGCGGGCAGCCTCGGAGGAAGCAAAGGAGTTTGCCAAAAACAGTTATCTCCCGACCT
>CANHUK010000301.1 GCA_947463755.1 Chitinophagaceae bacterium | reverse complement strand
GCGAAGAATTCTGGAGCGATGTGCGTATCCCCGGTGAAATCAACCAGATGAACCCCGAACTCGACAAGGCCGGACGTGTGGCCGACTTCATCGAACTCGGAGAACTCATGTGCATCGATGCCCTCGAACGCAACGAGAGCTGCGGTGGTCACTTCCGCGAGGAATATCAAACCCCCGATGGAGAAGCGCTCCGCAATGATGCCGACTACATGCACGCCGCATTGTGGGAATATCAGGCGGAAGGATGGCAGCTCCACAAGGAGCCCCTCATCTACGAAGTCGTGAAGCCCAGCCAGCGCAGCTACAAGTAAGAACCCTTCTGGTGTCCTTTACCGGACGCTCATTAGAATAATCAACGACCACCGACATAATCATCCTGTCCATGGAACATTATCACATGAATCTCACCCTCAGGGTATGGCGCCAGCGTAACCGAAATGAGGCAGGCAGATTCGAAACCTACAAGGTGAACGACATCTCCTCAGAAATGTCCTTCCTCGAGATGATCGATGTGCTGAATGAGAAACTGATCAGGGAAGGAGAGGACCCCATCACCTTCGACCACGATTGCCGCGAAGGCATCTGCGGTTCCTGTTCCATGGTGATCGACGGCCGTCCTCATGGCCCCTGGAAAGGGACCACCACCTGCCAGCTTCACATGCGCGCATTCAAGGACGGAGATGCCATCACCATCGAGCCCTTCCGCGCCGATTCGTTCCCCGTCATCAAAGACCTCATGGTCGATCGCCGCGCGTTCGACCGGATCATACAAGCCGGCGGGTACGTCTCTGTCAATACCGGCAACGCCGTTGATGGAAACGCCATCCCCATCGAAAAGGATCACGCTGACAACGCCTTCTCCGCTGCCACCTGCATTGGATGCGGCGCCTGCGTGGCAGCCTGCAAGAACTCCTCCGCCATGCTATTCGTGTCGGCCAAGGTGTCTCACCTCTCACTGCTCCCGCAAGGCAGCCCCGAACGTGCACAGCGTGTCACCTCCATGGTGGCACAAATGGATAAGGAAGGATTCGGATCCTGCACGAACACCTATGCCTGCGAAGCTGAGTGCCCGAAGGAGATATCCGTCCTCAACATCGCCCGCCTCAACCGGGAATACCTTACAGCCTCCCTCAGCGGCGACTGATCCAGGCAGAGCAAGACATACCCAAAGGCCGTCCTCAAAGACGGCCTTTTTTATTGCAAAACCAGGGCTGTACTAATTATGCATTTATTGAATTGTCATATATTCGATAACGATGTTCGTATCCATGAAACAAACCATTTCCATCCTCCTCTTGCTGTCCATCCTGGGTAATGCTCGGGCAGATACCACGCAGATCTACCAGTACATCAGAAGATCAGAAGCGTCCAGGGATGAAGACATGATGGTCGCCATGCAATACGCCACAACGGCGGTAGACCTGGCATTGAGTCAATCCGAACTCAAGCCGAAAGTAAATGCACTGTCTCAGGCCGGAAACTTGTGTTTCTATGCCGGTCTCTTCGATCGTGCGGTCGACTATTTCAGCCGTGCCCTGACCCTGGCGGAACAGTCGGGCGATATGATCATGCTGGCGGATGAATACTTCAACCTTGGCGGCGTGCATAATATGCTGGGTGATTACAGTCGCAGCCGGGAGCTGACGGAAAAGGGCTTTCAAACCTTCTTGAAGCATTACCGTGAACGCAGGGAGCCCATTCCCGCAGATATTCTCTTCTATTACAGCAATAATATGGGTCTGCTGTTCATGAAAGAAGGGAAAACTAAAGAAGCTAGGGATTTTTTTCTGGAGGCCATCAAACAATCAAAAAATAGCGAAAGGAAGGACGAATACACAAGACCAATGACGGGTCTTGCGGAATTGTACACATCCACCGGGCAGCTGGACTCTGCCCGCCAATTGCTCACAGAATTATTGCAGTATCATCAGATCCACGGAGTCAAAGCCGGTCTGACGGTAGCCCTGGCACTGATGGGTGATCTGTATGTCAAACAAAAGGATTCGGAACAAGCGTTATCGTTCTATCGTCGGTCGCTACAGATCGCAAGGGATCGGAAGGATCAATTCGTTCAGGAACGCGTCACGGAGGACATTGCAGAGATCTACCAGTCAAAGGGTATGTCCGACTCTGCCCTTTTCTATTTTGAACAACACCATCGGCTCTCAGCGTCCTCGGAAAAAATAAAGGCAACCCAAAGCCTGAAACAAAAAGACCTCGAAAACAGACTTCGGGAACAGGAACAGGAATCCCTCCGGCGTATCCGCCTCGAAAGGACCATCCTGGGTATTCTTGCTGGCGGATCCCTGGGGCTGCTATTTTTTTTTCTGATCCGTAGTCGAAAGCGGACGGTCCTGGAACGCATGGAAGCCGCCCTCCGCGAAGAAAAACTCCGGCTGGAAAAGAAACTCCTCCAGGAAAGCCTCGACCTAAAGGACAAACAACTCGCCACGCAGGTCATGTACTCGCTGCAGAAGAATGAAATGGTCACCGAACTCGTCTCGCGCATCAAGGAAACCGCCGCCCAATCCCCGGACTCTCAAAAGAGTCCCCTCAACCGGATCATCCGCGAAATAGAAGCCGGCAGTGCAGAACCCTGGAAAGAATTCGAGCAGCGTTTCCAGGAAGTCCATACCGGCTTCTACGAACGTCTCATGGTCAAATACCCCGACCTCACCTCCAACGAACGCCGCCTCTGCGCCTTCCTCCGCCTCGACATGAGCACCAAGGAGATCTCCAACCTCACCGGCCAGAGTGTAAAGGCCATCACACAGGCACGCTTCCGCCTTCGTTCCAAACTCAACATCGACAACCCGGACATCAGCCTGTTTGAAGTGCTGATGCAGGTTTGATGGTGGTGGGTTGCCAAGAAAAAATCACTGTTTGAGGATAGGGGATACGAAGAAACAAACACTGTATGCGGATAGGGGATTTGAAGAAAAATCAGACCATTTTTCTCACCCTCTGGCTGAACCGATCCTGGTAACCTCCGGCTGTCATCTTTAGCTTAGCGAAGCCCCCGCATTGTCATCCTGAGCGCAGCGAAGGACCTGCACCTTCCGTTTGTCATCTTTCGCTCAACGCCCCCTCGCATTGTCATCTTTCGCTCAGCGAAGGACCTGCACCTTCCGCTTGTCATCTTTCGCGCAGCGCACCCCCTCGCATTGTCATCCTGAGCGCAGCGAAGGACCTTGTCTTTGGCTGTATATACTTATAAACATGAGTCAAGAAAAGATAAATCTGACACACACCATTTCTTTTTTCAACCAAGTTTTCTCACGGTATCTCATTGTTTTTTTCTTGTGTTTTTCTGTTGTAAAGCACTATACAAGCTAACATAGTACCATGAGCTTTGTAGGAAAATCAATCAGATGCGGATCAGAATTCAGGAATACTATGTTTACATACTAACCAATCGAGCGAAAACCACCTTGTACACAGGGGTTACAAATGATTTGGAAGCAAGATTGATCGAACATTGGCAGAACCGAGGCAATAAGAAGAGTTTTACAGGGAGGTATTGTTGCTACAATCTGTTGTATTTCGAAAAATTTTCAGATATCGAAACTGCCATAGCAAGGGAGAAACAAATCAAAGGTTGGGTCCGAGCCAAGAAAAAAACACTTATAGAATCGGCAAACCCGAGTTGGCAATTTCTGAATGCTGAGATATGTGGAATCTGGCCACCTGGAGAAATTATAGAACGCTTTTAATTTCATAACAACAGCGAGGTCCTTCGCTGCGCTCAGGATAACAAGCACGGGGAGATGTTGTCGCACAAGGAGGTAACAGCCAAGGTCAACT
>CANHUK010000300.1 GCA_947463755.1 Chitinophagaceae bacterium | reverse complement strand
GGCACTGAGGAAGACAACGGCATTGTACTGCGCCAGTGTTGCATCCTGGAAAACTGCGGCATCCGCGGTGGTATCAACGGCAAAGCCGTTTTGAGCACCCATCGTCATGAGGGCTTTCTTTCCGTATGGGATGGAACTGTGGCGGAATCCGGCCGTTTTGGAGAACACCAGGACCTTCGTCTGGGCGAGGAGTTCGCCGCCCAGCAGTGCGGACAAGAGCAGGCCCAGCACACTGATTCTTTTGAACATGGACATTTTGCTTTTGAAATGGGGAAAAAGACGCCGGTTGAAGGGCAGGCTGAAGATAATGAATTCGGGGAAATATCGGGACCGTTCATCCATTATAAGAACGGCGACCTGGTTGTACTTATTGGGTCAGGATTGCCGGGAAGCAGCGCGATTCTTGCCTCTGAAATGGTTACACGAAGTCAGTTTTTCTAGCGTTTAAGTCTTGCATCAAAAGTCATGGGGATGACTTCCCTCACGGATATTTTTTTCGAGTCGGGATGATTGGGATTGATCAGGTAATTAAATTCCTGATGAACGATGCTACTCGGAACTTTTAACACCGCCGCATCATGATCATTGACAAAATCATCACCGATGGTCTGAGTCGTTAATGTCGGTGGCTTGGCATCCCAATCGGACGGAAGATCTTCAATGTTGACTTCCATGATCGTGATATCGTCCGGGATTTCGATGGCTACGTAATATCGATCTGACGGAAGGTCTTCACTTAGATCTAAATGAACAGATACTTCAAGCGTGGCCAACGCTCTGCTCTCCGATGTATAAACAAGTTTCGTGTACAAGCTATTCCATCGATATCCTTTTGCCATGGAGGCTCCAATACCACTCAGGGTCGTTTTAAGATATTTTTCCCGCTCAATGCGAAAGACGGTCATCATGCAAAATTTCCAAACTCGATCCTATTCAGGCAATAAAACACTTCATCGATACCGGTTGTGGTATCTAATAGACTTTCCGGTGTGTTCCCTCCTAATGACAGATTGGGCTTTTTCAACCATCTCTGAAATTTCTCATTTTCATGATTGAAGACAATTTGACCAAAGTCAATCAGCTCTGTGATCAGTACGATCAATTCGCTGTCGCGACTGTCCAGTAATGAATGCTCACTTTTCTTCTTATTGTAGGTCGTCTGAGGAATGCCTACAATGGATAAAATGGATTTCACAGGCCGATCCAGCTTTTCGCTGATCGTTTCGATCGTATCATAAGGGATCCCCTTCCGGATCACCTCTACCCGCTCCATTTTACTGGACCAGGCATATCTTTTACCACCGGATATGATCACCCATTGGGTAGAACCTTCGCTTGTAGCAGCCTTTTTGACACTTTTTCGGGTATCAAAAGGTTTGATATTTACTGTGCGCCCCTTCATGATGCAGCAATTATATTGTAAATATACAGCAATTCTGCTGCTATTCCAATTGTCTGTAAACGTTATCAGCATTCAGTAGTATTGGTCTCAAAATGATTGGATTTGATCACAAATGTCTTAATGAATGACAGTTGTCAGCTTCAAAGAACCTATTTAAATTCACTCTTTAAGACCAACGCATCCATTTAAAATATCCCCCATGCTGTCTGCACAAGAAATCGAATTCCTTGACACCCATGGCTACCTCAATCTAGGCCAACTCCTCTCCCCTGACGAAGTAGATGCCGTGAACGCCCGGCTGGAGGCCATCATGACCGAAGAAGGAGAATGGGCCGGCGCGGAACTCGCAGCATCAAAACATATCCGGTATCCGAAGGAAGAGGGAGCCGACCGGCTGGCAGACCTGGTCAATAAGGGATCTGTGTTTGACGTGTTCTACACCCATCCACGGGTACTCGCGGGCATTGAAGCCGTGTTAGGGTCTGAATACAAACTCTCTTCCCTGAACTACCGGGCCGCCAAGCCCGGCAAGGGACTGCAAAAACTGCATGTCGACTTCCGAAATGCGGTGGCGACGGATGGTTTCAAGGTATGCAACAGCATCTGGCTGCTGGATGATTTCACGGCGGACAATGGCTCCACGCGCATCGTCCCGGGTACGCATCGATCCGAACTCCTCCCGGAACAGGTGATGGAAGATCCTTATGATACCCATCCGGATGAGATCAGGATCATCGCCCCGGCAGGATCCGTGTTCATCTTCAACTCGCATGTCTGGCACGGAGGCACGACGAACATGACAGACCGTGACCGGCGGAGCATCCACAGTTATTTCTGCACGCGCGACCAGCCTCAGCAGATCGACCAACGGCGGTATATCAAGGAAGAAACCCGCCAACGGATCGGGGCTAAGGGCTGTTGGGTACTGGATGTTTGAAGTGCGCCCTGATCAATGTTTTTTCGGCAAGCGAAAGGCGATGTAACTGTCGCCTTTCTTCATGCCCAGCTTCGTTCCACCGACGGCCAGGGCGATGTACTGCACCCCGTCTACCTCGTAGGTGCTCGGCGTCGCAAAGCTCGACGTAGGCAATATCGTCTCCCAAAGCAGCTTGCCGGTCCGTTTGTCGAAGGCCCGGAATGTACTGTCGCGCGTAGCGGCTATAAAGAACAGGCCTCCTTTCGTGACGATGCCACCTCCATAGTTCTCGGTACCTGTCACGGGGATGCCCTTCTTCGTCAGCTCCCGGAACTCTCCAAGGGTTCGCTGCCAGACATGCTCGCCGGTGTTCAGGTTGATGGCGGTGAGTGTGCCCCAGGGCGGCGTAATCGCCGGATATCCGTTCTTATCCAGGAACTTATCATAGCCAACGAACTCATACGGGATATGGGATGTTTCCACATCAGACCCGGAACCTGCTTCCATCTTTTCGGTCCCCAGGAGGAAGTCCACCACGGCGGTCTTTTCACTGGCAGACAGTTGCGGAAATCCCGGCATCATGCCTTTCCCGCCCCGGATGATGGTTTCGATATAAGCCCGGTCGCGCCGGCGTTCGATATCTACCAAAGATGGATAACCGCTGGGTACGTTGCCCTTTCGGTCTTCCCGGTGACAGGTCACACAATGTTGACGATAGACCCTTTGCCCGAGGGACATCGCCTGGCTTTTTTCCGGTTTGGCAGCATCCCGGAGCTGTAGCACCCAGGCCATCTGGTTGGCATTCACATACAGGTATCCGGTCTCCGGATCGAAGGAGGCCCCTCCCCATTCGCCACCACCATCAAAGCCCGGGAACATCAGCGTGCCCTGTTTGGAAGGCGGATCGTAGGTCTTGGTCCGATAGCCCCGGAAACGGGTCAGGAGTTCGTCGCGATTCTCCGCCCAGGGGTTGATGTCCTGTTCAGTGAGTTGTGTCCGCGCATAGGCCTTGGGCATGCGAGGGATGGGCTGCGTGGGCGAGAGCGTCTCCCCTTCCACGCCATCAACGGGTACTTTTATTTCATCGATCGGGAAAACAGGTGCGCCGGTCTCCCGGTCGAACACATACACATATCCTTGCTTGGTGATCTGGGCGACAGCATCGATGGCCTTGCCGTCGCGATGGATGGTGACCAGGTTGGGCGGTGCAGGCAGGTCGCGGTCCCACACATCATGGTGCACGAATTGATAATGCCAGATGCGCTTGCCGGTATTGGCGTCCAGCGCCAGCAGGCAGTTGGCGAAGAGATTATCCCCTTTCCGATTCCCTCCGTAAAAATCGAAGGCGGCAGATCCGGTCGGCACATAGAGGATCTCGCGTTTGCGGTCGACACACATCCCGGACCAGTTATTGGCGCCGCCGACATCGGTGTTCAAATGGTTGTCGGGCGCCCATGTCTCATATCCGAATTCGCCGGGGCGGGGCATG
>CANHUK010000299.1 GCA_947463755.1 Chitinophagaceae bacterium | reverse complement strand
TGTATCTGCTTGGCAAGCTGAAGCTGCATCACGATGATGAGTTACCGAAAAATGATTTCGGACTTCCCTATCTCACCGTGACCCGTCTTATGTTTGCGATCCTGTCATTGGCCTTTGCTGTTTACATGGTACCAGGTCTCTGGGGTGCTCCCCTGAAGGGCATCGGTGCATTTGTGCCTCCCCTGGGTACACAGGACTTTATATCGACATCCGGGGCACAACGTCCCGGGGGTGGGGCCGATCATTCAGATCCTGCGAGTTCGGGGTTGCCGACACCCGTGAAATATCATGATCGCATGCGGATGTATGAGCCTGAAGTGGTTACCACCTTCGGGATGACCACTTATTTCGATTATGACGAGGCGCTGGCTGTGGCCAGGAAGCTGGGCAAGCCGCTGATGATCGACTTCACCGGGATCAATTGTGTCAACTGCCGGAAGATGGAATCGGAGGTGTGGAGCGATCCTGAAGTGATGAGAAGGTTAAAGGAAGATTTTGTGATCGTTTCTCTCTATGTGGATGTACAGGATATCGAGTTGCCTGAACGCGAGCATTACTATTCTGAAGCGCTGAGTAAGAAGGTCACCACTTTGGGCGATAAGAATGCAGATATGCAGGTGACCCGGTTCCAGGCCAACAGCCAGCCATACTACTTCTTTGTAGATGGTAACGAACAGCGGCTGGTACCGGAGGGATATGGATATGATCCAAACATTCCGAAATTCATCAGTTTGCTGGAAGCGGCAAAGACAGCCATGTCGAAATAAATAACAGGCGGGGGATCACCTCCCGCCTGTTTTTTTCAGGGATCTTCCGTTACGTTGGCCGTTGTGCTGACCATCTTCCACCACGGGTACGCCATTTACCACTACCCAGGGTATCCCTTCGGTGTACTGGTGCGGAGCTTCGAAGGTCGATTTGTCGGTCACCTTTTCAGGATCGAAGATCACGATGTCGGCGGCGAACCCTTCCTTCAGCAGCCCCCGGTCGTACAATCCGAACTTTTGTGCCGGCAGTGAGGTCATCCTCCGGATGGCCTCCTCGAAGCTGATCACCTTCTGTTCCCGAACGTAACGACCCAGCACACGCGCATTCGTGCCATAGCCTCTGGGGTGTGGCATACCCTTTCCTGTGCTGACGCCACCGTCTGCGGCGGGCATGTTGAACGGATATTTCATGAAATACCGGACGTCATCTTCGTTCATGGTATGATAGACCATCTGGGCATTGCCTTTCCTGAGCATATCGAGGATGGTTTCTGCTTCAAGAGCGGGTTTGGCTTTTCGTCCTCTGAGTTTGTTGATCTCACTGATGTTTTTTCCGTTGATGGTCGTGTCCGGACCATACATGGCCACGACAGCGTAGCTGTAGTTTTTATTCTTCGACTTTTTCAGATTGCTGACCATTTCCCGGATGATCTTCTTTTTGAGGTTTTGGTCTGCGATCTTTTTCCGCAGGGAGTCGAGCCCTCCATCGAGGGCCCAGTCGGGGACGGTGACGGCGAGGTTCGTGCTGCTGGCGGTGTATGGGTACTGGTCGATGGTCACATCGAGTCCCTGGTCACGGGCAAGCATAACCTGTCCGAGCGTGTTGACAGAACGTCCCCAGTTGGAGCGGCCTGCGACCTTGAAATGGGATATCTGCACGGGGATATCTGCTTCGCGTCCGATGGTGATGGCCTCGTCGATGGCTTCTGTTACTTTTCCTCCTTCATTGCGCATGTGTGTGGCGTAGACACCGCCCTTTCGGCCGGCGATGCGGGCCAGCGATACGATTTCGTTGGTTTTGGCATACATGCCGGGGAGATAGATGAGTCCGGTGGACAGTCCCACAGCGCCGTCTTCCATGGCGTCCTGCATCAGTGAGTCCATCCTCCGTTGTTCGTCGGCGGTTGGTGCCTTGTCGAGCAGTCCCATGCCGAGCCTGCGTATGGTATTATGGCCGGCGAGGGAGGCTACATTTACAGATGTGCGTATGCTGTCGATTTTGTGGAAGAAGTTGCCCAGATCGTCGTATGAATTTCCGCAGTTACCGGTAACCACGGTCGTGACCCCGTCGCGGATGTAGTTATCGGCGGTGGGTCTTTCGAAGATCCCGCCTTCGATGTGTGCGTGTACGTCGATGAAACCCGGTGTTACGAACAGATTTTCAGCGTTGATGGTGCGGTCTGCAGCGATCTGAAGGTTTTTTCCGATGGTGGTGATCCGTCCGTTCCGGATGGCGATGTCTGCCCGGTACCAGCTGTTTCCGGTGCCGTCGATGATGCGTCCGTTTTTGATGACCAGGTCTGCCTGTGTCTGTGCGGTCGTATCCAGGCTGAACATGAGGAGCAACAGGAAGGGTGTGTGGAGCGTCATGCGTGGAACTTGTTTATTGATGAGGAAGATACGAAATCAGAATTGATGGTAACTTTCCGCCATGATCAGTATGGCGACAGCGGAGGATTTCCCTTTTTTGTATCGGTTATATATGCATCCGGCCACGAATCCATGGTTGTTGTATGAGGTACAACCGATGGAGGCCTTCCTGCCCGAGCTCAGGATGCTGACGGAGCGTCAGATGTTGTACGTCTACAGCCGGGATGGTGTGCCGGTGGGCATGTTCAAGTTGCAGCCCATGAAGCATCGTAACAGTCATATCGTGTATCTCGGTGGTGTGGCGATCGATCCTGATCATGGGGGCAGGGGGCATGGCACTGCCATGATCACATCAGCGGTTGCGCTGTCCCGTTCCCAGGGTTTCAGGAGGATGGAGCTGACGGTGGCCACGTCCAATACCCGTGCCATCGGGGTGTATGAACGGGCGGGTTTCAGCTTCGAGGGTGTTTTGCGTGATTACAGTTATCTGGCTTCCGAGGGCCGGTATATCGACGAGCAGGTCATGGGGCTCCTCTTCGAGGATTGAGTTCGGTATGCGGTCATTTTTAGGTTCGATGGCTGATCCGGGTCATTCGGATCTGTGATCACAATCATGATCATCTGTGATGTTGCTCCATCAAACGGGACCTTGCTCATGCCTAACTATGTGGTGAATCAAGCACCACGTTATGGCAAAGGCTTCTCAGAAACTGCAACCCGGTGTTTCCGGGAAATACGTATACTTTTTTGGTGGCGGGCAGGCTGATGGCAACGAGTCCATGAAGAATCTGCTGGGTGGCAAGGGGGCCAATCTTGCCGAGATGGCCGGCCACCCGAGGTTGTGTCTGCCGGTACCTCCCGGTTTTACGATCACCACGGAGGTCTGCACATTTTACTATGCTAACAGTCATGCATACCCGAAGATGCTGGATGCCCAGGTGAGGTCTGCGCTTGGTCAGGTAGAGGCCCTGATGGGCAAGCGTTTCGGTGATCCTGCCGATCCACTCTTGTTGTCGATCCGTTCCGGTGCGCGCAGGTCGATGCCCGGGATGATGGAAACGATCCTGAACGTGGGGCTGAATCCGGAAACGATCAGGGGTTTGATCGCTCAGACGGGCGATGAGCGTTTCGCCTATGATGCTTATCGCCGGCTGATCATGATGTATGCTGATGTGGTGATGGAGAAGGCAGCCGGTATAGAACCCAAAGGTGGCAAGGGTATCAGAAAGGTACTTGACGAGAAGCTGGAGGCGGTGAAACATGCGCGTGGTTATCAGAGTGATACGGAGCTGACGGTCGATGAACTCAAGGACCTGGTCGTTGATTCCAAGAAGACCGTGAAAAAGGTGCTTGGGCATGCATTTCCGGACGATCCATTCGAGCAGTTGTGGGGTGGTGTCGGCGCTGTATTTTCCAGCTGGAACGGCAAGCGGGCGGTGGACTACCGTCGCATC
>CANHUK010000298.1 GCA_947463755.1 Chitinophagaceae bacterium | reverse complement strand
GTCTTGGACAACTGCGCCACGGCCCAGTCGGCCGACTTATGATCGGTCATCAAAGAATCATGCGCCGGATAAGCACCCCAATCCGTCTGTGTACCGCCCCGCTTCTCCGGAAACCATTTCGGATCATACTGGAATCGCTTCTCCGGCGAAGGACCGTACTTGTCGAAATTCCCACCATAGCGGTCGAATGCCTTCGCCTTGTCGCCGTTATGAAAGATCTTCCCCACACCCATCGTCACATATCCATGCCGTTCAAACAGGTCAGGCAGGAACTCCGCCTTTGCCGCCACTTCGTTGGGCTTCCGGATATCCTCATCATTCAACTGTGCATAATTACCCGTCCGAAATGGATACAATCCCGTCAGCAGAGATGCGCGCGATGGTCCGCAGATCGGAGCCTGGCAGTGGGCATTGGTGAACAGCATCCCCTGCGACGCCAGTCTGTCGATGTTCGGGGTACGCGCCTGCGGGTGACCCTTCAAGGCACCCACCCAGTCGTTCAGGTCGTCGATGATGATCAACACCACATTCGGGCGATCCTGGGCCCATAATCCGAAGACCGGGATCATCCATAGGAGAACCGGCAATGCCAAGCGCTTCATGGACTTAATATACTGAAAATTATGGAAATGAAGTCCGAAACCCGAGCTTCGATTGCGATCCGCCCGAAAATGCTTATATTTATTTTCATGCGAAAATCAGGTCAGTGCAGCGTATGGTGGTGATCATCGAATCTTAACCAACCGAATATGAGATATCTTATCCTGCTGACACTGTTTCTGCCGGTACTGGCGGCGACGGCCCAGACAGATGCCAGACGAAACCTCCCGCTGATCAAACCCAACTGGATCACAAATCCCGGAGCTGAAGCGGATGCCTGGAAACCGAACGGCTGGTCTTTCTCCGTGGCCGATGATGCCCTGACTTCCGGATACGGCATGACGGTCAGGGAATGGAATTTTGGATGCGATGAAAAATGCGGACTTCCTCCAAAGGCCGGCAATAATTACTTCCGGCTCGATTGCCAGCCCGACCGCGAAAAGTTATCCAACTACCGCGATATCTATCAGGACATCCCCGTGCAGAGCCTGAGGGATAGTCTGAAGAAATTCCCGGTAGACGCCAGGTTCTCAGGCTGGGTGGCCGGCTACCCGACCGTTGGCACCGACTGCGCCATCTTCCGGGTGTCGCTTCGCTTCCTGGATGCCGGCGGACAGCGGATCGACTCAACGGATATCTTCCACACCCTCAAGGATTTCAGGGATCTGGACGCGGTGGTGGACGACGACCACCCGATGGGCGGAAAGAATCACAAGTTCATTCCCTTCAACATGACCCGGGCCGTACCCGTTGAGACCGCCCGCGTGCAGGTGTTCTTTTCGAACGATAACCGCTGCACGGCAGAGGGTCAGGAGTACACCAGCGTTTTCTGCTTTGACAACCTGAACCTGGCATTCCACAGAAGAGAGGGGGAGCAAAAGAAATGACCGGGACAATGGGCATACCACCTGCACCGGTCATTCCGAAATATTGATCAGGATCGGGCTGCTCAACGACCCGGCGTCAGGATGATGTTCCGATATTCGATCGGTCCATGATCACCCTGCAGCATGATCGGTCCGGGTTCCGCTTCACGGCTGTCCAGCGCACCGCCGGTGATCCCCGGGATGTTTTGCTCGATGATGACGGGCTTGCCGTTGGCCACGACCGTCACCAGTCTGCCCACCAGCGTGATATCGAAGCTCTGCCATTCGCCGGGCTTCTTCGCCGCCATGGCGTTGGGCGTCAGGAAACCATACACTCCGGAGAACAGCGTACTGGAAGGCTCCTGGCCATAATTATCCTCCACCTGAACTTCATAACGGCCACGCAGGTAAACCCCGCTGTTACTGCCACTCGGGTAACGGAATTCGACGTGGAGTTTGAAATCCTCGAATTTCCCGTCGGTGATGATGTTACTGCCTGATTGCGGACTGGTCAATATCCCATTGACGGCCTTCCATTGATTATTGGGACCGCTGGCATGCCAGCCACTGATATCCTTTCCGTTGAAGAGGCGGATCGGCGTACCCCAGACGACCGGCTTGCTGCGCTTCAGCGAAGGCGCCCGCTCACCGGTAAATGAATGGGTCTCTCCCCGGCTGGTATAGATCTTCCCTTTCAGCTTGCCATCTTCCAGCATGCCCTCAAATACCATGTCCTTATCGGTCTGCTCCCACTGCGGTGGGATGGTGAAACTCACCTTTCCATCCTTGAAATTGACCTTAGAAATGGGACGGGCACTGCCGCCATCAGCCACGAACTGACCGACCAGGGCGGAATTACCAGACAACTTGACTTCCAGCCACGACGGAGCAATGCGCCATCCCTGATCCACCGTCAGGTCCCAGCGACCAATGATGGGCGAAGCCGGAGAGGGCTGTTCAGGTCCGGAAGCCGGGCGGGAAGAGATCAGCATACCTCCGATGAGGACGGCCAGGGAGATCGTATGGAATGTCAGGCGCATATAAAAGGGTTGTGGGATGAAATTATGCATTTTCCCAGGATGGTGACGAACATGAAGATGCCCGGACCCAAAACTGCAATGAGGCGCCGTTCCACCCTTAGATCCGGGAGGGTATCATTTACAAGAAGCATCGTACACGAATACATGTCCGGCCAGGTCATCCCACATGATCTTATCGCCCTCGAACTGCTTCAGCATGGCCGGACAATCCCCGAAAATTTCCCCGAACTCCTTGCGATAGCTGATCTTCCGCACCATCATCGCCTTTTCTTCGCCCCGGACCAGCAGAAAGGACCTGTCCTCACCGCCGGTGACCCTGATGCCACTTACAGAGAGACCCGATGTTTTCTGGGCGTTCGGATTGGCAAACACCTTGATCTTTGAATCAAAACCCGGATTCAGGAGTTGCATGAGCCGGATCTTACCGGCCTTGTTATGCCGCATGGCTGTTTCAAAAATGATGTATTCCCTGTTTTTGATCTCGTTGAAATCCCGGTTGGACATCGCCTTGATGGACGCTGCTGAGGTGGCGGCCATGGAGATCTTGGCCGTCGCAGAAGCCTTCACAGACAAACGGATCACATCCTCCGGCTCCAGTTTCAATTTCTCACCTGCCTCATTCTTGATCGTGAACCGGTCGAGATAGCCATTGATCAACGACGCGCTGGTCAGCCTTCCGGTCAGTTCACGTCCATCCGCCAGATTTACGATGCAGGGCTGACCGAAAATGACCACCATATCGGTCTCCTCCAGCACGGCAATAAAAGACTGGGCCCGGGTAACACAAACGCTGAGGGTAAGGGCCAGTATCAGAATGCGCTGTTTCATCTTTTTGCGTTCAATTTAAGACCATCCCCGATGGATCCGGAAACCGAGGGCCATTTTTTTGCAACGCTATCCGATGATCGCATAGGATCCTCCGGCAGATCGGGCCAATGAAGATGGACAATCGCATACCTCGAAAGGAGTATTCCTGTGCCGGAGATATAGGTCATCCCCGTTCATGGGGTCAAAATGCAGTAAATTCCATGCGCATGAAAAAGGCACTGGTCGCAGGATTCCTGTGGCTGTTATCGTTCGGAATGGCCAACGCTCAGTTGCGTCTGTATGTCGACGGTCAACCCGTTCCGGCATCGGACTCCCGCATCCTGTACCGCTTTGCTCCTTCCCGCGACATGATGACCGTGGACCCCTCATCACCCGGCGGATCAGATTGGAGAATGGCAGATGATACCCTCACGCAAAAAAGCATACATGATCAGAGTCTTTGGATCCGGATCCCGCTCTCGATCTTCCGAACGCCCAAACCCATTGTGCTCATATCCG
>CANHUK010000297.1 GCA_947463755.1 Chitinophagaceae bacterium | reverse complement strand
TCAGCATCAACCGGTTATACCTGAGCGAGGTTCCGAAGAAGCGGGGATCCTGCCTGTAGTGGCGGACATCGCCCAGCCTGGTATATTCGCTGATGTCCAACCCTTCCGGGCCGGCGATGAAGGTGTCATATTTATCAAGCACCTTCAGGCATTGCATGTAGGAAGCATGCTCGAAGGCTGACATGTCCGGTTTGTTCGATGGTATGACGATGGCGACCCTGTTGCCCTTCTGTGGACGATTTTCTGTTTTCATGCCCAAGCATTGATGTTTAACCTGTCGGATGAGTCCGCGAACCCCGCCATTGACCAGGCGAAGGCCCTATGTGACGACCATGTTTTCAGGCCTGGCGCCCGGGGTCATTGAACAAATCATCATGACCCGTCATCCTGTGCGGGACAAGATATACCAATTGACATTAAAGGTCAATCGTCCAAACAAGTGATTGGGGAAACCGACCTTTTATCCAGGCTGCATTGTTCCGTGTATTATTTTCGAAGATGCCGGATCGGTCGGCCGGGGCAAGATGCAATGAAGCGGGCGGTCTGTAGGACTGAGGAAGCATACAATTGCTGTAATCACCGCACACAATGACATGGCAGGGCACAAAAAAACCACTGAGATCAGTGGCTTTTCTTTCACTTGTTGTTTTCGTCTATGTTGCCCGACCTGGATTCGAACCAAGACAAACAGAACCAAAATCTGTCGTACTACCATTATACTATCGGGCACCTTCCCTTGCGGGATGCAAAAGTAGTGTTTTTCTGAAAATTCCCAAAATCCGACGTAACGAGCCGGGGATTTTTTTCAAGATCAGGATGCGACCACGAGGTGATGGTGCTTCTTCCCCTTGGTGACCAGGATATATTTGCCTGCCAGCAGGTCTTGAGTGCCGATGCTACGGGCGATGTCTGCGACCTTCTCCCGGTTGACCGACACACCACCGCCCTGCACGGTCTTGCGTGCCTCTCCTTTGCTGGGGAAGATGCCTGTGCCTGACAGGAAGCTCACCACGTCGATACCGGCCTCCAGCTCGGTCATACTGACCGGGCAAGTGGGTACCCCTTCCATGGAGGCCAGGATCTCCGTTTCACTCATGGACCGGATGTTATCGGCCGCATCTCCGGAGAAAAGTTTTTCTGTTGTGAGGATGGCTGCCCGGCATTCTTCCTCGCCATGTACGAAGGTGGTCACTTCCTGTGCCAGTCGCTTCTGGAGCTGACGGGCGCCCGGGTCGGCCAGGTGGCGATCCGTAAGTGTCTGTATATCCTCTATCGGCATCAGCGTGAAGATCCGGATCCATTTCACGGCATCCTCGTCGGCCGCATTCAGCCAGAACTGGTAGAATTGATAAGGAGAAGTGCGGGCGGGATCCAGCCATACATTCCCCTTTTCTGTTTTCCCAAACTTGCCGCCGTCGGCCTTCTTGATCAGCGGGCAGGTGAAGGCAAAGGCGTCTCCGCCGGATTTCCGGCGGATGAGTTCGGTGCCGGTCGTGATATTGCCCCACTGGTCGCTTCCTCCCATCTGCAACTTACAGCCCTTGTGGACATGCAACCAGTAGTAGTCGTACCCCTGCATGAGCTGGTAGGCGAATTCAGTGTAGCTGATGCCGGTCTCGCCTTCGATCCGTTTCCGCACACTGTCCTTGGACATCATGTAGTTGACGGTGATATGTTTGCCGACATCCCTGAGGAAATCTATGAACCCCAGGCCTTTGAACCAATCGTAGTTATTGACCAGTTCTGCGGCATTGGGGCGTCCCGGGGTGAAATCCAGGTATTTTTCCAGTTGTCCGCGTATGCCCCGGATATTCCGCTGCAGCGATTCCTCGTCGAGCAGGTTACGTTCTTCGCTTTTACCTGAGGGGTCTCCGACCATGCCGGTGGCCCCGCCGACGAGCGCGATGGGTTTGTGACCCGCCCGCTGCAGGTGCAGCAACAGCAGGATGGGTACCAGGCTGCCGATGTGCAGGCTTTCGGCGGTGGGATCGAAGCCCACATAGCCGGTGGTCATTTCGCGGTTCAGCTGTTCTTCGGTGCCGGGCATGATGTCCTGCAGCATGCCCCGCCATTTGAGCTCTTCGACGAGATTCATCGGAGTGAGGGATTTTGCGCGAAGGTAAGCATGCGTGAGGTTTTCCCCATGCGCAATAAGCCGGAGGCTGGCTCGTTCTCACAAGTCGGGAATTCGAGTGGGTACCCGTCCGGTGAAAACATTTAATTTTATCCGCCGGTTGTTCCTGCCCGGTCCACCTATATCCTATGCATATGACCATGTCCATCCGGATCTTTGTCTGCCTGCTGGCACTGGCTGCATCCTGTGCCGGAGATGCTGCGGCTCAGTTCCGAAAATATTCCAACGAATTTCTCAACATTGGGGCAGGTGCCCGTGGTCTGGCCATGGGCGGGGCCCAGGTAGCGGTTGCGGATGACGGAACGGCCGGATACTGGAATCCTGCAGGTCTGATGGAGGTCAGGGAACGTCCGCTGCTCCACCTGATGCATGCGGGTTATTTTTCGGGCATCGGTAAATATGACTACGCATCTGCGGCACTTCCGGCGACGGATGGGCGGCGCGCCCTGGGGGTCACGCTGTTGCGGTTTGCGATCGATGACATCCCCAATACCCTTTACCTGGTGGAGCCTGACGGCACGATCAACTATAATAACATTCGGTCTTTCTCCTCTGCAGACTATGCTTTTTTACTTTCTTATGCACAGCGGATCGTCGAGGAGGAGCATCGATCCATCTCCTTCGGCGTCAACACCAAGGTGATCCACCGGAGTGTCGGCAGTTTCGCCAGGGCCTGGGGATTCGGGCTGGATGCGGGCCTGCGGGTCAGATGGCACAACTGGCGTCTGGGCGCCACGCTCCGCGACGTTACCACCACTTTTAATGCGTGGTCTTTCTCCTTTACTGAGCGGGAGAAGGAAGTGTTGTACCTCACGAAGAATGACATCCCGGTGAAATCGACCGAGCTGACCGCTCCCCGGCTGATCCTGGGTTTCGCCCGCGATCTGAGGATGGGGGATCGTTTCCGGATCACACCCGAGCTGGATCTCGACTTCACCTTCGACGGAAAGCGCAACGTACTGCTGAGCGGCCAGCCGGTGAGCATTGATCCGC
The DNA here is from genome assembly GCA_947463755.1 of Chitinophagaceae bacterium. GTDB lineage: Bacteria > Bacteroidota > Bacteroidia > Chitinophagales > Chitinophagaceae > Pollutibacter. Next base: position 706 of record CANHUK010000297.1, on the reverse strand, counting down.
GGCTGGGTATTGAAGCCGGCTACCGGGATGTCATCATGCTGCGGGCAGGAATATCAAATTTCCAGCAGGGACTGAAAGATGGAGATACGCTCAATCTCCGGAAGGCATGGATCTTCCAACCCTCGCTGGGGGCGGGTTTCCGTTGGTCAGGCTTCAGCGTTGATTATGCCTTCAGCAATCTGGCAAATCAGTCCAACCCGCTGTATTCTCATGTATTCTCGCTCCGGGTGCCACTCGGACGGGCCAACCGTAATCCGATCCGTTGATGAGGCGAGGTTTTCTGCACATACTCCTGCTGATCTGCATGCTGCTGTTTGTGTGGGTACCCGTCCGTGCACAGTATGATAACGAATGGATCGACCATGCCCGGACCTATCACCGCTTCAAGGTAGGGGAGGCCGGACTTTACCGCATTCCGCAGGCCACGCTCGCGGCAGCCGGACTGGGTGCCATTCCGGCGGAGCATTTCCAGTTATGGAGGATGGGCCGACAGGTACCGATGTTCCTCTCCAGGTCTTCGGGTGTGCTCGGAGGGGGCGACTATATCGAATTTTATGGAGAACCCAACGACGGAAAGCTGGATACGAGGCTCTATGCAGGTCAGCTTCAGCCTTCTGACCGGGTGAGCCTGTTCACGGACACGGCGGCCTACTTTCTTACAACCGATCCCTCCGGGTCATCCCTCCGGATGACTTCCGGTACGAAT
>CANHUK010000296.1 GCA_947463755.1 Chitinophagaceae bacterium | reverse complement strand
TTTCCGGTCCGGGGAATGCCACGTCAAGTTTGGGGTAATAGGCTTTGGCACCTGCCATGATGGCTTGTGCTCGCTTCACCAGGGTGGGGGAGTGCAGTCCGCTGATCTCCATGGTGCCGCCCATGCGCAAGGAGTCGCCAAAGGGCGTCATGGCCACGCGCTTATCCACGAGGATGGCCGGGTATTTCAGGTTCTTTTGGAGGTGATCAAAGGTCATGCTGTAACCTTTTCCGGGCTGCAGGATCATGTTGATGCCGAGCATCCCGGATGTTTCGGGTGACCAGGATCCGGTGGCCATGACAACTTCATCTGCCTCGAACCTGCCATGGTCGGTAATCACGGCTTGTATTTTCTTGCCCTTGCGTTCAAAGCCGGTGATGTTCGTATTCAGTTGCATTTTTGCGCCCATGTCCTTCAGCGCATGGTGTAGTGATTGCATGAACTGACCGGGATGTATGTGGCAGTCAATAGGATAAAGCACTCCGCCCAGGGTGTTGACTTCCACGTCCGGTTCCATGTCCTGCACTTCTTTACCGGTCAGGATGCGGGTTTCGATGCCCAGGCCGGCGGCTTCTTCGGCCAGTTCCCGCTCATGCTGTTCGGTGGCGTGGCTTTGATAGAGCATGAAGCATCCGATCTCTTCCATGAGGAAGGGATGGGTAAGCTCCTGTTTGAGTTCGCTTTGCAGATGGCGACTGAGTTGCAGGATGGCGTGCAGGTGTGGGACATTTTGTTCCACGGTGTGTCGGTTGGACTGTTTCCAGAAGGTCAGTCCCCAGCGGATCAGATCGAGACTGAGTCTGGGCTTGATGTAGAAAGGCGAGGTGGAGCTGAGCATCCACCGCAGTCCTTTTGCAATGATGCCGGGTGATGCGAGGGGCACGAAATGGCTGGGAGACACATATCCCGCGTTGCCGAAGGAGGTGCCGCCAGAGATGTCTCCCCGCTCGATGACGGTCACTTCATGACCCGCCTTCCGGGCATAATAGGCACTGCACAAACCGATGACGCCGCCTCCTGCGATGATGACTCTTGACATGTATGGATCTTAACTTTTCCGTTACTTATATTTATATTTATTTCCGGATCCCTGCCGCTTTCCTGATCGCTTCCACTTCTTCCTCACGGTAAGGCGTACCGTCTTTTCTGAACACGTCGTGAAACCAGACTTTCGGTTCAGCGCCGTCCGGCATTGGGGTGTCCCATGCGTAAATGGTATTGCTCTTTCCGGCTACCAGTCCCCAGTTGATCGCACCTACTTTATTTTCGACGAAGATCGGCAAATGCGTCTGGAACAGGCTGTTCCTTGTTCGTGCCATGTACTCGGAACAGATCACGGGTCTGTTGAGTTTTTTCAGTTGCCCGATCTCTTTTCTGAGGCTGTTTGCATCACCATAGTTGTGAAAAGTGATCACATCAGAAGCGGCGAGTTGAAATTGGTTGAACTGCTGGTCATTGTTCCAGGTCGCGCAGGTGAGGGGCTGGTCGGGTCGGATCTCCCAGGCCCATTCGAATACTTTCCGGAGCAGCGGCATGGAGGTCTGTCCATAGCCGCTGTTGCCGGGTTCGTTGTAGAGGTCCCACAGGAGGATCCTTTTGTCGCGACGGAAGCTGCGCAGTACATCCTGTACATATTCCCTGAGGTAGGTCCACTGGGTACTATCGTCGTGTACTGATCTTACAGGGCTTCTGACCCATCCGCTGTTGTGAATGCCCGGTTTGGGGGCGGGTTGTAAGCCGATATTTGCGTTCGGGTTCCAGCAGTCATCAAAGACGGTGAAGATGGTGGATATCCCCAGTCCCGACGCGATGTCGAGGTAGGTATTCATTCTTTTTTTGAATCCTTTCGGGTCGGCTTTCCAGGCGAGATCATGCAGATAGACGCGCATTGTGTTCATTCCGATCGCGGCCGCCCATCCGAGTTCGCGTTTGATGGTGGCGGGGTCGAAGGTTTCTGCCTGCCACATCTCCAGCTGGTTGATGGCGGTGCTGGGCAGGAAATTGGCACCGATGTGCAGTGGTTTATCGGCATACCATGCGTTCGCCTGTTCTGATGTCCATATCCTGCTATTCTTTGCTTGTGTGCTTCCGGTAACCGGGAGCAGGATACTGCAACATAGCATGATCCAGAGCGTCCACATCCTTATTTGTCCGTTCATTGTAGTCGTATGATAAAGGGTCAATAATTGATCTTCAGATCTTTGATTCGGGTGGGCAGCCAGACCTGCATTTCGGTTTTCCCGCGGTTGGCCCATGCATAGTAGGGGATGGCTGTAACGGTCCGCAATTCTGTCTTTGCGGAAATGCCATCGGGTGAAGCGACCAGCACGGGCGCAGTTCCCCGGAGTGCCATCACTTTTTCGTTAAGGATGCTATGAGGTACAGGTGAAAATTTGACATTCTCGGGAAGGATGATGTTCCATGCCGCGCTGTCGTTGTCAACGCCTTCTACACAGTACACCAGTGGTCCACGCTGCAGGGCCGTACGTCCTTTCGTTTGCTTGACTTCATCCCTGGCATATAAACGCTGTACAGGCATTTCGAACGTCCAGGTCAGGCGATCTCCTTGCATCCATTTTCTTGACAGGCAGGCATAACCGTCACGCATAACCGAAGAGACTGGTTTTCCATTCACGAGGAAGACGGGCACCTTTGAAGCATTGGCGGCATTCATATGGTAGAGTCCGCCGGGCACGGGTCTGCCATTGAGCCACCCGGGGATGCGTATGCGGATGCCGAAGGAGTCGGGCTTGGCGGGGTCTACATGCAAAGTCATGGCTCCATTCCATGGATAGGTAGTTTTCATTTGGATCCCCACGTTGTTACCACGCATGTTTATCTGTGTTTCGCTTTGTACAAAAAGGTTCACATAGATCCCGTCATCATCGGAGGCGTAAAGGTAATTTCCCAGGGATGCTACGAGTCTGGCGATGTTTGAAGGGCAGCAGGCGGTACCGAACCATTCGCGGCGCTGGTGTTGGCCGCGTGATGCGAGCGGGTTGCCGTAAAAGAAACGGTCGCCACTCAGACTAAGGCCGTCGAGTGCGCCATTATAGAGGCTTCTTTCCAGCACGTCGATGTATTCTGTATTGCGTGTGAGGGCGTTCATGCGTTGGTTCCAGAAGACCATCCCGACGGAGGCGCAGGTCTCGCAATAGGCCTGCTCATTGGGCAGGTCGTAATCGGTCGAGAAGCCTTCGTTGGATCCGGCGGATCCGATGCCTCCGGTGATATACATATTCCGGTAAACCACGTCCTCCCAGACCCTTCGCATCGCGTGCAGATAACCGGTGTCACCGGTATGTGTGGCGACGTCAGCCGCACCGGTGTATAGATACATGGCGCGTACTGCATGGCCTGTGATTTCACGTTGTTGTTTTACGGGTACGAGGTCCTGAGCATAGGCAGTGTCTTTCCATTGTGACCAGGTATAGCCGTCTGCGTGTCGCTGTCCGCGTTCTGCCAGCAGCCAGTCTGCCAGTGAGAGGTAACGTTTTTCGCCGGTTGTGCGATAGAGTTTCACCAGGGCGAGTTCCAATTCCTGGTGGCCGGTGACCCAGTGTCTTTTACCAGGTCCGAAGATCCGGTCGAAATGGTCCGCCCACCGAACGGCCACGTCAAGTAGTTTTCTTTTTCCCGTGGCTTCATAGTAGGCGACAGCGGCTTCGATGAGATGCCCGTTATTGTAATCTTCGTGCATGCTCATGTCAGAATATCGCTTATCCGGCGAGGTTAGTGTGTAGTACGTATTTAGATATCCGTCTGGTTGCTGTGCGGCCGCGATCTTATCGATCCATTCATCACATTTTTTCTCCAACGCCACGCTGGGATGTG
>CANHUK010000295.1 GCA_947463755.1 Chitinophagaceae bacterium | reverse complement strand
TCCCGGCAAGTACATTATCCGACTCAGTCTTGGCGGAACTCCTATCCAAACACTTCAACTTATCCATGAATAAAGCCCTTCGCGGCTTCTAAACTTTGCGGTTAACATGAAAAAGCTCATTACGATATTCCTGCTCACACTCAGTCTCAACGCATTCTCCCAGGACGACCCCGCCGATGGAGACGGTACGGTACCCGTCGACGGGGGGCTCTCGCTGCTGCTGGCAGCGGGAGCTGCCTATGCGGGGCAAAAGCTTTACCGCAAGGGCGCGAAGTAAATGAAGGGATTGCATTTCCGCGCTGTATTGCTATCTTGTATGAGCATGTGTCGTACATTCGTTCACATCCTCACAAGACCCATTCATGAAGGACTTGGCATCTATAAAGCAGGTACTCTCCGACATCAAGCCGGAACTCCAACGAAGATTTCATGTTCGTGCCATCGGGGTTTTCGGTTCCTATGCACGCGGGGATCAGAAACCGGATAGCGACATCGACATCATCGTCGATTTCAGTCAGCAGGTTGGTATCGAGTTCATAGACCTGGCAGATTTCATTGAAGGTAAGCTGGCCACCCGGGTAGATCTGATTTCCCGGAAGGGCATCAAACCACCATATTTAAAGTCTATCGAAGCGGAGATTGCTTATGTCTAAACGAAGCCCGGCACTCCTGGTTGATGATATACTTCAAAGTTGCCAAAAGATAGTGGCTTACACTGAGACAATGACGTACGAGGATTTCATCGCTGATCCAAAGACGATGGATGCCGTCATCAGAAATGTTGAGGATGTTTCAGGATCGATGAATGAAGAGAATGATCCTTCCGATCAGGGACGATGACCTTGGATATTCTCCGGATCTACCTTGATAAGCAGTACCTGCGCCGGGCGCCGGCTTTACCGAAAGGAAACGAAGGAACGAAGACAATGTAATGGTGTAAATGCCAATAATTCCGGAATGAATTCCTGAAAAGTTGCCATAATTCGGGAATGAATTCCGAAAAAGTGGTAATTTGGCCTTCATGCATGCGGTCATCGAAAGAACGCTGGAAGGCGTCATTAAAGCAAGGCTGGGCACCGGTAAGGCCATCATCATCATGGGAGCACGCCAGGTGGGCAAGACCACTTTGCTCAAAAGAATATTTGCAGATGTCCCCAATGTCCTTTGGCTGAACGGTGATGAAAGGGATGTTCAGGAATTGTTCCGACATAGTTCATCTTCCCGGTTGAAACTCTATTTCGGAAGAAACTCAACCATCATACTCGACGAAGCACAGCGGATACAAGACATCGGCTTGAGATTGAAACTCATCACCGACCAGCTTCCCGATATTCAGTTGGTGGCGACGGGTAGTTCATCCTTCGAATTGGCCAATCGCCTCAATGAGCCGTTGACGGGCAGAAAATGGGAATTTAGAATGTATCCAATTTCCTTCGGGGAAATGGTGGCCCACCACGGACTCCTGGAAGAGAAAAGATCACTCCGGCATCGCATGGTCTTTGGATTTTATCCGGAAGTTGTAACCCATCCGGGCTCTGAACAGGAGATCCTGAAACAATTGTCTGACAGCTTTCTCTACAAAGACATCCTGTTGCTCGATCAGATCAGCAAACCGGATGGTCTCATCAAATTATTGCAGGCGCTGGCTTATCAGATCGGGTCGCAGGTATCCTATAATGAACTGTCGTCACTGACAGGGCTGGATGCTAAGACGGTTGAAAAATATATCTCGGTCCTGGAACAGGCCTACATCGTTTTCCGGCTGGGTTCTTTCAGCCGAAATCTCAGGTCGGAACTGAAAAAAAGCAGGAAGATCTATTTTTATGATAATGGCATTCGAAACGCCGTCATTGCCCATTTCGGACAATTGGAGGGGCGTCTGGATGTGGGTGCCCTATGGGAAAATTTCATCATTGCTGAACGGAAAAAATTCCTTGAGCATCATCAGCATTGGGTCAATAACTGGTACTGGCGCACCAGGGAACAGGCAGAGATAGATTATCTGGAAGAAGCGGACGGTGTTCTACATGCCTATGAATTCAAATGGAACAGCAAGGCAAAGACCAAAACGCCTCATGCTTTCCTGAACGCCTACCCGGGCAGTTCATTTCAGGTCGTCGATCCGGATAACATGGAGTCCTTTCTGCTCCCATGATCGATATGCCTTTACGGACAGGGCACGAAGTAAATACAAGGCAGGCGAAGCATAAAAAAAGGGCAGTGTGGAAACACCGCCCGTTAGACATACTAAAAACAAATCTAAATATGCTTACCAGTCCTTGTTCTGTTTCATGCCATCCGGATTGGCATCCACCTCGAACTGAGGGATCGGCCATAATTTATACCTCGGATTTGCATTCGTACGGACCTGATTCCTGAACCGGATCCGATCATTGACACTGGCGGAATAATTCGGTACTTCATTCGCATCGAACGTGGGATTGGCGGGCGCCACCGCCGGGTTCAGCGCATAGCCTACCACCGGACCGCTGTTCGCCGTTCCATAGATATCCCACCTGCGCAGATCGAAGAGACGCAGTCCTTCTCCCGCGAATTCCACCACCCGCTCCCGGCGGATCAACTGACGAAGCGCCGCCTGCGTGTTCTGCGTGGTGGAAGGCTGTCCTGCCCGGTTGCGCACCGCATTGATCGCCGTCAGCACCGTGGCGTCGATCTCGTTCAGCTCTACTTTCGCCTCAGCATACATCAGCATGATGTCTGCGTAGCGCATCAGGATATAACCGGTCTTGTGTTCCCAGATGTACTGCGTAGAGTCGATGTACTTGCGCCATACATAGCCCACGCCACCGATATTACCCGTGGCGCTTACCTGCCACTGGATGCCCGCGGCCTGTGCACCGATCCAGTCGTTGTTGCCGGTGACGGCATCGTAACGGCTCAGGGTCCAGTTCCAGCGGAAACGCGTGTTGCTGTGGATGTTGAAGATCGTCCGCTCCATGGGATTCACGTAGGGGAGGGAAGGACTCGTCAGGGTACGGTAGCTCATGGTGTCGCCCGGCATATAGATGGTCCATCTCAGTCGTGGATCTCTGTTGACGCGGGGATTCAGCGGACTGTAGATCGTGGACTGGTCGATCCGGTTGCCATTGCGGTCTTCATAACGATCCACCAGCGCCTGGGTGGGGAAGTGACTGCTCTGAGAATTGGTCACCTGCCTCGGCACACCCAGGATCGGGCCCCAGTTCTGAGGATTCAGCTGGTCGGTCGGATAGGTCTGGTTGAACATGATCTCGCGATTGGTATTGGCCGTTTGACCGGCGAGCATGAACAGCGCGGGATAGCTGGGGTTCAGCCCGTACTGGTTCAGGTCCATGACCGCCTTGGTGGCCGTGGCCGCCGTGCGGAAATCCTTGATCAGCAGCGCGAGCTTTGCCTTCAATCCAAGTGCCACACCGCGGTTGACGCGACCGTTGGCCAGGATCGGCTGCGCATTGGCAGCGGCAAAGGCGGCAGATGCCTCGTCGAGGTCCTTGTAGAGCTCGGCTACAATGGTGGCCACCGGCACCCGCTGGGCCTTCAGCACTTCATCCACGCCCGGTGCCTTCGGGTACCAGGGAACATCTCCGAACTGATACATCAGATTGAAATAGGCCCATGCACGCAGCACCAGCGCTTCTGCCCGGATCCGTCCGTAGGTGGCGGCCGGCACATTCGCTTTGCCGTTCTCCATCCCGGCGAGCTGCTGGTTGGCACGCTGCACCAGCCGGAAGGCCTGGCTCCAGCAGGTGTTGACGAGGGCATTGTTAACGAGGAAGGGGCCGCCGTCGCCCATGGCCACAGCATCTTCCGCATTACCGCCCCGCTTGATGGCCAGGTCT
>CANHUK010000294.1 GCA_947463755.1 Chitinophagaceae bacterium | reverse complement strand
GCTCCTCTGGGCGAAACCACCGATGAGGCGGACAGCCGCTGGCCGGGGGGCCATAACGTACCCCTGCAGGTGATCGGCGGCAATTTCACCGGTAACTGGGCGGCCAGGGTCACGAACGACTGGAGCAGCCTGTACAGCAGGATACGACATGTGAACATCTTCCTCAAGAACGTGGATGCCACGCCGCTGTCGGGTGGCCTGAAATCAAGGACCAAGCTGGAGGCACGCTTCCTGCGGGCATGGTTCTATCATATCCTGACGAAGCAGTGGGGCGGCGTGCCACTGGTGGGGGATACCGTGTATACGCTCACCTCTGCCAATGCGCAGGGACGTGCGAGTTATGAGGAGTGTGTGAACTATCTGGTGAAGGAACTTGACGAGATCGCACCTCAGCTTCCGTTGAATTATTCCGGTCTGGATTATGGTCGGATCACGCGTGGAGCGGCCCTCTCCCTTAAGTCCAGGGTATTGCTTTTTGCGGCAAGTCCGCTGTTCAATGGCGGGAGTTTTGCCACCAATCCTGAGCTGATCAGGCAGACTGCTTATCCGTCGGCGGATCCGTCTCGCTGGCAGCGCGCACTGGCCGCGGCCCAGGCCGTGGTTGCCATGAATCAGTATCAGCTGGAAGAGGACAATACCACCCGGCCGGGTGCCGGTTTTTACAGATTATTCCTGAAGCGGGTCAATTCTGAATTTATTCTCTCCTTCATGCGTCCCCTCAACCGGGACATTGAAGCGAATACGCTCCCGCCATCCCGTGGTGGCACTTTCCTTCATTTGCCGACGCAGAATCTGGTGGATGCCTTTCCGATGCGCGATGGCCTGGCCTGGGATAAGTCGCCGCTCTACAACGCCAATCGTCCGTATGATAATCGCGACCCCCGTTTCTATCACACGATCATCTACAATGAGTCGCTCTATTTCAACCTGACGGCCGGTGTGCCCGCGCCGGTGCTCACGCATGTGGGTGCTCCGCAGGACGGGATCGTGGCGGTCTCATCAAATGTGGCCACCAATACGGGATATTATCGCCGGAAGATGGCCGATACGCTGATCGCGGGCAACAGTCCGGGTACAACCGAGCGTGCCCTGCCCCTGATCCGTTATGCGGAAGTACTGCTGAACCTGGCCGAGGCTGCCAACGAGAGTGGCAACACGGGCCTCGCGATGTCCACCCTCAGGCTGATCCGCAAGCGGGCCGGCATCCAGCCGGGTGCGAATGGCAATTACGGCTATCCTGCTGCGCCTACCCAGGCGGAAGCCCGGGATATCATCCGCAATGAGCGGTTCATTGAACTGGCTTTTGAGGAGCACCGCTATTTTGATCTGCGGCGCTGGAGGATCGGTGACCAGTATGACGGGAAGTTCACCACCGGCATGCGCATCACCAAGACGGGGAACACCTATACGTATCAGCGGATCAACATTCGCGCTCGTTACTTCAAGATGAACAGTTATCTGTTCCCGATCCCGCAGAAGGAGCTGGCGTTGAACTTTAAAATGCTGCAGAACCCCGGATGGTAAGCGGCGATACCCTTAAACCAACGAATCATGACGATGATATATAAATATGAAGGGAAGCGACTATGGCAGCGGCTGATATCCTGTCTGCTCATGGCGATGCCCCTGCTCACCGTTGCCCAATCCATTGAAACGGACACCCGGGATTCTGCTTATCCGATGCTCTACCGGTCAGAGCAGTCGGTGCAGAAGGTGTCCGCCATCTCTTATCTCAAAGGCGGAAGGCTGGCCAACACGCCGGCCCCCTCCATTCTGTACGGGTTGAACGGCCGGGTGACTGGTTTGCACCTATCGCAGAGTAGCGGCGAACCATCTGCAGACCTCCTTAACCTTTCCCTGAGGGGCCGGGATCCGCTCATTCTGATCGACGGGATCCCCCGCGCCACGCTGTCCATCAATCCCGAGCAGATCGAATCTGTCACGGTGCTGAAGGATGCCATGGCCACGGCCATGCTGGGCATGCGGGCGATGAACGGCGCCGTGCTGATCACCACCCGGAAAGGCGAGGGTTCAAAAGACGCATTCAGACTGGGGTTCAAGGCTCAGGGTGGCGTGCAGGCACCCACCCGCATGCGCGAATATCTGAACGCTTACGACTACGCCAACCTTTACAACGAGGCGCTGAAGAATGACGGCCGTCCGGCCTTGTATTCCCCCTCGGAGTTGGAGGCCTATCGCACCGGCAGCGATCCCTACAGATATCCCGATGTAGACTGGACCAAGACCCTGTTGAAGGACCAGGCCGGATTCAGCCGTTATACACTGGAGGCGGAAGGGGCCAACCGGCAGACGAACTACTATGTTACCCTGGATTATCTCAACCAGGGCGGCCTGTTTCGCGAGTCTTCGGAGAACGCCTACAGCACCAACAGCACGTATCGCCGGTATGTGTTTCGTTCCAACCTGGAGACCCGGATCAACAGCCGTTTCAAGGTATTCCTCAATCTGTTTGGCCGGGTGCGTACGGGTAACGAGCCGGGTGTGGGCAGCGAGAACATCCTGCCGGACCTGAACACGACCCCTAATAATGCATATCCTGTGTTCAACCCGAACAAGTCGCTCGGCGGGAACATCAACTATCAGAACAATATTTGGGGGCAGAGCGTCCGCAGCGGGTACTATCAGACCTTTTCCCGTGATGGATTTGTCGACGCAGGTTTCAAGGGCGATCTCGATCACCTGATGAAAGGATGGTGGGTGCGCGGAACGGTTTCATACAATACCACACTCACGCAGGACATCAACCGCAGTAAGCAGTTTCAGGTTTCCCGCATGACGTTGCGTGCGCCGGGCGACACGGTGTACCAGATCTTTGGTCCCGATCCCCTGCCGCAGCAGAACAACAGTTCGGCGGTGACCTTGCGCTCACAGCAGTTCTATGCCGAACTAGCCACGGGCGTTCAACGTACAACCGGCCGTCATGGCCGAAACTTCCTGTTGCTGGCCAATACCGACCAGCAAACGATCAATGCGGAACTTCCCAACCGGTTCACGAATTTGAGCAGCCATTTTCAATATGCGTACGACGAACGTTTCATCTGGCAGGTGGCGGCGGCCTTCAGCGGCAACAACCGCTTTAAGGAGGGACAACGTTTTGGGTTTTTTCCAACCACCGGTCTGGCCTGGAATCTTCACAAGGAGCGCTGGGCAGCTTCGATGCGCGGGATCGACGAGTGGAAGTTTCGGGCGACCTATGGTTTGACAGGCAATGCCGTGCCGGGATATTTCACCTTCCAGCGCGGGTTTGCCGGGTCGACAGGTTATGTGTTCGGTACCTCCGCCGGATCGGTATCCGGGCTGGCGGAAGCTGCACAGCCATACGTGCGTACCTGGGAGAAGGCCCGCCAGCTGAACCTGGGGATGGACCTGGCCTTTGCCGGTCGACGCGGCTGGTTGACGGCGGAGTGGTTCCGTCAGGACAATTCAGACCTGCTGCAGACCCGCGGTTTTAATTCCGCCATCATGGGTATGGCCTATCCAATGGAGAATATCGGGCGCAATCACTATTCGGGTGTTGAGTTCGATCTGGGATGGTCAGGCAAGTCGGGTCGTTGGGGATACACCCTGTCCGCGAATTTTTCATCCGTTCGCAGCCGCGTCGATTTTGCGGATGAAACTGCCCGTCCATATCCCTGGATGGCGCGCACCGGCTATCCTGTGGGTCAGTTCTACGGATACGTTGCCGACGGTTTTGTGTCTGCTGCCGGCGGAGGCCCGGTCATGGAAGGTCATGTGTCCAAGCCGGGCGACATCAAATACAAGGATCTCAATGGAGATGGCCTGATCAATCTTTATGATCAGCGGACCATCGGACATACTC
>CANHUK010000293.1 GCA_947463755.1 Chitinophagaceae bacterium | reverse complement strand
TAATCGTCCGTATGAAAAAGGGATACGAGCAGGATGATCACATCGCTGATGATCAGCAGGGTGAAGAAATGATCGAAAAAGATACTGTTGATGTCCAACGCCGTCTGTATGTCAGAGTAACTCGTGACATGGAGGATCCAGTGGATGAATGAGTAACCGGCGAGCAATACGGAGGTGAAGAGGAGCATAGCGGCCAGCCTTTTTTTGGCAGCGATGAATTGTGCAATATCCGGACTGATCACCTGCATCGATGATGTTTTCCTGCTCATTCGGTTGAACAGGTAGATGAGTCCAAATACCAGCAGCACGGTGATCAGGTCGAACCAAAGTTTGGTCTTTCCCGGATCTGAACCATTCATCCCCAGTTCGAGATAGGTGATGTCTTTGAAGATCCCGCGGATCAGAATGAGTGAGATGATCTCGTACTGCTTTCCAATGTATACGGATGTGGATTTGGGCAGGTAGTACAGCAGCAGGTAGGCTTCATATACCAGCAGAAAAGAGAAGGGGGTGTAAATGGCATTGATGGGGCTGGCCAGCAGATGTGCATCCCTGATGGCCGGTACAAAGGGATGAATGAAACAAAGGGTCAGATGGGCCAGGAAGGACAGGATGGCAATATACAGGATGCCCCTTCCGAAGCCGGTTCGGAAATTCGGGGAGAAGAGTTTTTCCTGGCCTACGGCAATTGACAATTCAGGGGATTTCAGTGAATATATGTTTTTTTTATCAGATCTGGATGCTTGTGGCGAAAACCTTTTCGCATATTTAACCCAGAGGAGGGGTTCAAGGCCGGTTTTCAAGTGGTATCTTGTTATCCCTTACAAAACAACTCAAGGTCATGATCAATAAGGTTTTCATCGGCTGGCTGGTGGTCGGCCTGGCGATTTCCTTCGCCCACGCCCAGCCTGCGGCGCCGCATGGTATGGTCCTGCGGCAAGTCGTGCCGGCCGATGGATCCGAGGCGGCCTTCAATGCGCCGGTACTTCGTTGGCCTTATCAGAAAGGGAAAGGCATCAAGTACGATATTGAGTTGTCTCCTGACAGCTTGTTCAGGGATACAAATGCCATCCGTGTTCAGGGACTCCCAGGAGCGATCTTTCATCCGCATAGCCAGCTTTCGGTGGGACGCTGGTTCTGGCGTCACCGTGTCTCCGGTAAGCCATGGTCTTCCACATTCCGTTTTCAGATCACATCCACATCCATCCCCAATGCATCTCCGCCTGCGGCCCGATGGATCGGGGCCATACCCTCCGGTCATCCACGGATCCTTCGCCTGCCTGATGCAGGTCGCGCAAAGCCACGGCTGACAGACCCGCTGGCAGTCGCTATACTTTCCGAAGCGGACTCCATCCTTAGCGTGGGCATCATTCCCCGGGATTCTGCGGCTCCTTTGCGCCAGGCGAAGGATCCGGCCCAGTTGAAGAAATTGCGTCAGGATGCCGTGGTGTATCTCGGCGAGCGGTTATTGACGGGCATCACCCTGGTGAGCCAGGCCGACCGGCTGAGATCTGACGAACGATATCGGAACTTTGCCGTGGGTCAGGCACTGGTAATTGCCGGCTGGGATGCCGATGGCGTAACGGAGTCCAGCGATTTCGCAGATGGGGCCTGCATGTACGCCATGGCCCTGGCCTTTGATAGTTTCCATGACCGGATGAACCCTGCGGAACGCGACAGCCTGGTGCGGGCCATCGCCCACCGGGCAGGCCGGTTTCATGCCGCCTGGGTCAATAATATCGAGTCCAAGGTCCTGAGCGGACATGTCTGGCAATATATACTCAACGAGTTTTTTCATACATCCCTGGCCCTGCTGGGGCATCATCCTGACGCCGGCACCTGGTTGTCCTACGCTTACGAACTATTCACCGCCCGGATGCCCGTCCTCGGCGGGATCGACGGCGGTTGGTCGGAAGGGGCGCATTATTTCACCATGAACATGGACATGCTGGTGGACATCCCCGAGCAGATCCGGCGGTTCACCGGATTCGATCTGATCCGTCAGCATCCCTGGTACCGGGAGCAGGGCTGGTGGATGACCTATCACATTCCACCCGCTTCTATGTCGGATGGCTACGGAGATAATGCCGAAGAATATGTCGCCCGCCCTGCCTACGCGGCTTTTGCCGAATATATGGGCCGGCGGAACGGGGCGCCGATATATGATTGGTATCTGCAAAAATTCAGAAAACTTCAGGGTGATGATCTGGCCAAGGAGCCTATCCTGCGCTGGCAACGGCTGATCGAAGGCACCAATATACCGGCGCCTGCAACTTCCAGCATACCGGAACTGCCCCTGATGCGGGTATCACGGGATGTTGGACTGGCAGCAGTGCATTCTGATCACCAGGATCCTTCCAAAGATGTGATGGTGGCCTTCCGGTCCGGTTCGATCGGCGCTTACGGACATATCCTGGCTGATCAAAATACCTTCAACATCCTGGCGGGCGGGCATCGGTTGTTCTATCGGACGGGTTACAAAGTAGCGATGGACGACCCGCATCGGGTGGGTTGGAGCAAGCATACGCGTTCGCAGAACGGCATCCTGATCGATGACAAGGGGCAGCCTTACAATGCAGAGTCTTATGGATACCTGAACGCATATCTGCAGGGTCAACGACTGGCCTACGTGGCCGGCGATGCTTCAGGAGCGTATCGCAGTGAGGAGTCGAAAGAAGATCACGGGATGCGACGGTTCATCCGGCATCTGGTATTCCTCCGGCCCGGACTGGTGGTGGTGTATGATGAGCTGGAAGCCCGGCAGGCGGCACAATGGAGCTGGCTGATCCATAGCATTGAACCCATGCAGCTCGATGCGGCTGCGGGGATGTTCAATGCCCGAGTACCCGGATATACCGGGCAGGGCAGGCTGTTTTCGGAACATCCCGTTCGCTGGACGCTGACCGATAAATTCGACGTGCCGGCCGTCGGATTCCGCGACCTGCGCGGGAAACTGCGTACGGAATATGCTGATGACCAGTGGCATGCGAAGGCGGTAAGTGTAAGTCCTGTTCCTAAAACACGATTCCTGTCCGTGATCCGCGTGACGCCGGATTCCGTGATCCGGGAGATCCGGGGTGAGGTAGATGAAAAAGGCATGCTGCGGGTGAAAGCCGACGGATGGGAGATCACCGCTTCTTTGAAGCATGATGTTGCCGCTTCACTCGATATTCGTTCGGATGATGGAGCCGTGGTGTTTTCAGCGACCGGCGCCGCATTCACTCATCGCGGAAAGTCTTACGGGGCCGAGGGTTCCGGTGTTCCCAGGCTTTTGGAAATGAAAGATGGGAAGCCAAAGATCTCGATCGGCCGACATTGGAATATTCCGGATATCAAGTAAAGTCAGGGCCAGGTCGCCCCGGATGGAGTAGTGTTGATGATGATGTGAAATTAAATATCAGATCCATATAAATATAAATTAACACCATGCTGAAGGTCGTTCGATCGTTGAGATGGGGCATATTCGTGGCGCTGCTTTCTTTCATTCCGAAAGCAGAGGCAGACCGGGATCTGTCGAAACCAAGGGAGCGGACCCCGAACTTCATCTTTATCCTGACGGATGACCTGGGATGGAGCAGTCTTTCGCTGCGCATGGATGATCGGGTCGATGGATCGCGCAGCGATTTTCATGAAACCCCTCAGTTGGAGCGGCTGGCAGCCCGTTCGCTGCGTTTCACGCGGGGCTATTCGCCCGATCCCATTTGTTCGCCCACCCGCCGGAGTCTGCAGTTCGGACAGTCATCGATCCGCCAGGATGATGAGCCATTCATCGCCCGGTACGCCCCTCGACCGGATCTGCCCTGGCAGACGATCCCCCAGGTATTGAAGCGCATACAACCGCGGTATC
>CANHUK010000292.1 GCA_947463755.1 Chitinophagaceae bacterium | reverse complement strand
CCAGTTCGGGAAGATATCCTTCTCCACCGGAGGCGAGAGTTCGGAATGGAAGGGGTGATAGGTGGCCGGGCCTACCCATCCTTCCCAGTTGAGGTGATCGGGTTTGGTCTCCGAGCCGAGGGTGAAGGGGACGGCGGGATCCCCGACGTTTACCAGGACCTCCTTGATCTGTCCCAGATATCCGTTTCTGACCAGTTCGCAGGCCGTCCGGAAGTTCTTCCATGAACGCTGCATGCTTCCGGTCTGAAGCACTACTTTGTATTTATCAACAGCATCTACCAGTTGCCGGCCTTCCACGACGGTGCGCGTCAGTGGCTTTTCCAGGTAGATGTGCTTGCGGGCCTCTGCGGCACGGATCGCCTGGTAAGCATGCCAGTGGTCGGGTGTGGCGATGACCACCCCGTCGATGCCTGGTTCCGCCAGCAGGGCGCGATAGTCTGCAAAAGATTTGAAACCGCCTGCGGGTGCCTTGCCAGAAGCTTCTGCATAAGCCTTTTCCGCCAGCGTTTTGAAGAGTTGGAGCTTGGTGGCGTCCACATCAGAGCCTGCCAGGATCCTAACGGATTGTTTTTTGAACTGGTTCAGCAGTCCCCTGGCCTGTTTGCCGGTACCGATGAAACCGAGCCCGAACATATCGCTCGGAGCGGTGAATCCCCTGCCGATCACATGCCGGGGAACGATGAAGAAGGCCGCTGCGGCGGCGGATTGTTGTAAGAATTTCCTGCGGTCGTAACGGGTCATGTGCTGTGCGTTTATGGTTGCCTGAATATACGATTTAGTGCGGTTCAGCCCTCTGGGCGTAATGCTTTTTTCAGAAACCGGGACCTAATTCGGTCAGTGCGTGAAATAGTGCGTCCAGATCCTCCAGGGTGTTGAACCCGTTGAGTGAATACCTCAAATAGACATCCGATCCCTGTCGCATGACGGGTATTTCGATCCTGTATTCGGTGAAGAGCCGCCGCTGCAGAATCTCGGGAGCGGTGGTGCGGATGGGGATGCTCACCATCTGTCCAAGCCATTCTTCATTGAGCGGACTGATCGGCGCGGTTCCCAGCAATTCATGAAATCTGGGGGCATTTTCCCGCACCATCGAACGGCAGCGGGCTGAAACGGTCTCCCAATCGTGTTGTTGCATGAAATCAATGCAGTCAGGCACGGTCAGGAATGCGGAGAAGTCGCGCGTTCCGTTCATCTGGTGGTGATCCAGGAACATGGAATGCGATGGGGTGGCTGCTTTATAACCCCAGCTGACCACCAGGGGAGCCAGCAGCGGCTGCATTTCCCTGCGGGTATACAGGAAAGAACAGCCCTTGGGGGCCATCATCCATTTGTGACAGGCACCGGTGTAGAAATCGGCGTCCAGTGTGTTCAGGCTGAGGGGTACATGTCCCGGAGCATGCGCTCCATCCACAAAAGTGATCAGCCCCAGGGCCTTCGCCCGTTTGCATGCCTCCTCCACCGGCAGCCGAAGCGCGGTGGCGCTGGTGAGGTGGCTGATGAAAAGCACACGGGTCCGATCATTCACACCGGCAAAAAGGTCGTCCAGGAAACTTTCGCGGTCAGTGACGGGTAGGCGGATATGCTGTTTCCTGTACACCGCTCCATGTCGTTCGCAATGAAAATCCCAGGCACGATCGCAGGCCCCGTATTCGATGTCCGTGGCCAGTACTTCATCTCCCGGAGCCAGCTTCAGACTGGCCGCCACGGTATTGACAGCATAGGACGGATTGGTGACGTACACCAGATCGTCCGGGTCATCGACATGCAGATAGGTGGCCAGTGCCTTCCTGGAGGCAGCGAGGTAGCCGGCACCATCAAAGGCGATGAATTGCACAGGCTCCGCTTCCAGCAGCCGCTGCCAGGATTGATAACGATCAAAGATGGGTATGGGCGTGGCTCCAAAGGAACCAAAGTTCAGGTAGTGGATGTCCGGCCGCAGCATGAATTGGGATCGCAATGGATTCATGGGCCCAATTTAATGAATTGGCGCTGTTTCTAAGACCGACAATGATGATGATGTTCGTTACATGGCATGCACATCAGAAGCCTTGACACCGATTGTATTATCTTTGCACCTGAGTATGCGTTACAGAATTCCGATCATCATCATCCTGGTTTCTTCGCTCCTGTTTCTCCATTCGCTGGGGACCGTCAATCTGTTCGACTGGGATGAGATCAATTTTGCGGAGTCCGCCCGGGAGATGATCGTCTCCGGCGACTACATGCGGGTGCAGATCAATTTTGAACCTTTCTGGGAGAAACCACCTGTATTTTTCTGGATGCAAGTGGTGTCGATGAAGATCTTCGGCATCAATGAATTTGCGGCTCGCCTTCCCAACGCAATATGCGGTATCCTCACGTTGCTCACTCTCTTCCTGATCGGCCGGAGACTGCACGGTGAGCGTTTTGGTACCTGGTGGACCCTGCTCTATGCCGGCAGCTTCCTTCCGCATCTTTATTTCAAGAGCGGGATCATTGATCCATGGTTCAATTTCTTTACTTTCCTGGGGATCGCCTTCCTGGCTGATTTCCTCCGGCAGGCGGATGCCGAACGTTTGCGGATCGGTTCACTGACATGGTCGGCCATCTTCATCGGTCTGGCCGTATTGACCAAGGGACCCGTAGCGTTGCTGTTGTTCATGCTCACCTATGCAGGTTATATCATCATGAACCGGGGCAGAGGCTGGCTGGCATTCCGTTATTATCTGATCTGGGCGGGCGTATTCGCGGCCATCGTACTGGCGTGGTTCGGCCTTGAGATATGGCAGCATGGGTGGTGGTTCGTGGAAGAGTTCATCGTATATCAAATCAGGCTCGCACGTACTCAGGATGCGGGTTTCGCCGGCTTTCCGGGATATACCTACGTCGTGCTGCTGGTGGGATGCTTCCCTGCATCGGTCCTGATCTTCGGCCGCCGAAGGCATGTGGCCCTCGATGGATCCGGCGACAATGTTTTCCGTCGCCTGATGGTCTGTGCCCTTGTGGCTACCGTTCTGGTGTTTTCGCTGGTCAGGACGAAGGTGCTGCACTATTCATCATTCGCCTATTTTCCGATCGGGTATCTCGGGGCCTATTCGCTCATCGGGGCGCTGGATGGTTCCGTACAGATACGCAAATGGCAACAATGGCTCATCCTGTTCATTGGATTGGGATGGGGGGTAACCTTCACGCTGCTTCCCCTGATCGGAACACATATCGACTGGTTGAAGCCGTTCCTGGCCCGAGACAAATTTGCCACGGCGAACCTGCAGGCAGATGTTACCTGGGGCCATGCATGGATGTTGCCCGGCCTGATCTTTCTGCTGGCGGTGGTCGTTGCATTCGTCAGGATGAGGAGAGAACGCTTCCGCGAAGCCTTTCTATGGCTGCTGCCGGCCTGCATTGGGATGCTGCAGGTGGTCATGACCTTCTTTGTGCCTAAGATAGAGATGTATTCGCAGCATGCCGCAATCGAATTCTTCAAGTCTGTTAGTCACGAAGACGCCTACGCCGAAACCGTCGGCTACAAGAGCTACGCACCTTATTACTATTTCACGGTCATGCCCGGCAACCGAAAGGAAACCAAGGATGAACAGTGGTTGCTCACGGCCGATGTCGACAAACCGACCTACCTGGTATGCAGGGTGGACAAGAAGGACAGGATCCTGGCGGAACATGGCGCCCGGCTGGAGATCCTGTACGAAAAGAACGGATACGTTTTCATGCGGCGCAAGCCGCTCAGATGAAACCGGTCAGCGGTATAACCGGCTTCTCATCAGCCCCCATTTGCAGAGGCGGTAGACGATGGACACCCTCAGGCAGCCGAGACCATAGGTTACACTTCTTCTGAAGTTGATACTGCTGGCTTCGTCAAAATACTTG
>CANHUK010000291.1 GCA_947463755.1 Chitinophagaceae bacterium | reverse complement strand
GGACGATCCTCATTTTTGATATCTGCTTCCTGTTGTAACTTTGCAGCGCGGATCGCATCATACCAGATCCATCCAACATCATGATTTATCTGACCCGGGTCGAGCATTTCAACGCAGCACACAAGTTGTACAATCCAAAATGGACCAAGGAGCGCAATGAAGAGGTCTTTGGCCGCTGCGCCAATGAGCACTGGCATGGTCACAATTTCGAGCTGTCGGTTACTGTTAAGGGGCGTCCGGACCCGGATACCGGTTTTATTTACGATGTCAAGAAGCTCAGTGCCATCGTCAACCACCATGTGATCGATAAGCTTGATCACCGCAACCTCAACCTGGACGTGGATTTCATGCAGGGGAAGATGTGTTCCATCGAAAACCTGGTCACCGCTATCTGGGCGCAACTGAGCCCACACATGCCGGATGGTGTTTCGCTCCATTGCCTGAAACTGGTGGAGACACCGAGAATATATGTAGAGTATTATGGCGATTAAATCGGCCGGAAGTTAAACCATTTTGCAGTGATGATGTTGTAATCATCCGATCCACGCGCGCAACCGACTGAATGGTTTCGCAATTTAGGTCGACTTCGAGCCCATGATCCATCCAGTGACCGTATGCCGAACGGAGCATTTCAACGCCGCACACAGACTTCACAATCCTGACTGGGATGATGCGACGAATGCCCAAGTATTCGGAAAATGCAACCTTCCCCATTATCATGGTCACAACTATGAGCTTACCGTCAAGGTGACGGGAATACCTGACCCCGGCACAGGATACGTGATGGACATGAAGGTGCTTTCGGACATCATCCGGGAGGAGGTCCTTGACCGGCTCGACCACCGAAATCTCAATCTGGATACGGAGCTCTTCCGCCAGCTGAATCCGACCGCGGAAAACATCGCTGTGGTGATACATGATCTGCTGAGGCCTCGCATTCAGGCAGATAAGTCGATCAAGATCGTATTGTACGAGACACCCAGGAATTTCGTGGAGTATCCCGGCTGACCCATCAATTCTTCAACCTTTTATCTTTATATTATGGCCTACCAACGCGTCGAGCAGTACGAAGACAAGATCACATCCAGGCTCACGGAAAACTATCGCGAGTCGATCGGCCTGCTGGGAGAGGATCCTGACAGGGAAGGATTGCTGAAGACTCCGGAGCGCGTTGCCAAGGCCATGCAGTTCCTGACCCAGGGATACCATATGGATGCAGCTGCCATCCTCAATTCCGCCAAGTTTCATGAGGAGGTCAGCGAGATGGTGATTGTTAAGGATATCGAATTGTACAGCATGTGCGAGCACCACTTGCTGCCATTCTTCGGTAAGGCCCACATCGCTTATATTCCGAATGGCTGGATCACCGGACTGAGCAAGCTGGCCCGTGTGGTGGATGTGTACAGCCGCCGCATGCAGGTACAGGAGAGGCTCACGTCTCAGATCCTCAATGTTATCAAAGATACACTGAACCCGCTCGGCGTGGCAGTGGTCATCGAAGCATCGCACCTGTGCATGATGATGCGCGGGGTGCAGAAGCAGAATTCGGTCACCACCACATCCGCGTTCTGGGGCGAATTCGAGCGCAACGAATCCAGGAGCGAATTCATCAGACTTATCGGCTCGAAGCTGCACTAACGCAGGGGTTCACCGGCTTCGGGTATCACGCTGCATGGCAACCCGAACCTTGCATGACTCGCAGGTTTCGGTCATTTTCCGTACATTCGTCATTCAATACGGACTATGATTCATGCCTATGTGTTCCCGGGGCAGGGTTCCCAGTATCCCGGGATGGGTAAGCCTCACTATGACAACAACGCCTTCTCGAAACGAATCTTCGAACAGGCCAATGATATCCTGGGGTTCAAGATCTCGGACATCATGTTTCATGGTTCGGAAGAGGACCTGCGGCAGACCAATGTCACGCAGCCGGCGATCTTCCTTCATTCTGTGATCGCCTACAAGAGCATTGAAAATCCGACCCCTCACATGGTTGCCGGGCATTCCCTCGGCGAATTCACAGCCCTGGTGATCAGCAATACCCTGAGTTTCGAAGATGCGCTCCGCCTGGTGAGCATCCGGGCAGCTGCGATGCAAAAAGCCTGCCTCTCGGTTCCCTCCACGATGGCTGCTGTGCTGGGCCTGGACGACCTGAAGGTAGAGGAGGTATGTCAGACCCTTCGCGAGGAAACCGGAGAGGTGGTGGTACCTGCAAATTATAATTGCCCCGGACAACTCGTGATCAGTGGCAGCATCAAGGGCATCGAGATGGCCTGCGAGCGCATGAAGGCCGCAGGTGCGAAGCGTGCCCTGGTGCTTCCTGTCGGCGGAGCCTTTCACTCTCCCCTGATGGAGCCCGCCCGGGAAGAATTAGCTGCGGCCATAGAGCACACGGCTTTCCGCCGGGGTGTATGCCCCGTTTACCAGAATGTGGTGGCCCGTGGGGTCACCGATCCAGATCAGATCCGTCAGAATCTGATCAACCAGCTGACCGGACCGGTACGCTGGACCCAAACCATTGAGGCCATGATCACGGATGGTGCAGAGCGTTTCACCGAAGTGGGACCAGGCAAGGTCTTGCAGGGGCTGATCGCCAAGATCCGCAAGGGTACCAACACGGACGGCGTGGAATAGACGGCCGGTTTCCTTATTTTTCCGGGTTCAGATGTCGATGGTTGCGTTCAGCCATTCGGGATCCATGCGCGCCCCCTGTCTCCTGTAGAAATTGATGGCCGGTTCGTTCCAATCCAGTACCTGCCATGTTATCCTGCGGAATCCCTTTTCTCGGGCTTCCTCCAGCAGTCGGTCGAACAGTTGCTGACCGATGCCCTTTCCTCGCATGTGCTCCGTAACGAGGATGTCTTCGAGGTACATGGTCTGCCCCTTCCATGTGCTGTATCGAACATAGTAAAGTGCGAAGCCTGCGATCAGACGGTCGTCTGGCTGACCGGGAGAAGGTACGGTTGCCACGAACGCCCACCATACGGGCTTTTCACCGAACCCGCTTTCCATGAAATGATCCAACGTCACCGTTACTTCGTTTGGCGCTTTTTCGTATTCCGCGAGTTCCCTGACCAGTTCCAGAAGACGTGGGCAGTCTTCCCGGACAGCCCTCCTGATGATGATATCCTGCATGGGTATGATTTTATACTCGTATGGTATTGGTGCCCGGTAGCGTCAGCGTAGGCTTTCGACCCAGTTGCTAAAGAAATCTGTTCCACGCGCCCCCACTACCATATCGCGGACCCGACCTGTCTGATCGATCAGGATCGACACGGGACGGGCACCCACGCGGCTGATGGAGCCAGGCATCTGCGTGAACACGCCGGTGGAGAAGGCGAATCCCTTGTCTTTGACGTAGTTTGAAACCGTGGCTGCATCTTCATCAGAGATGGCGATCACCGCCAGCCGGTCCGTGCCGAAGCGTTGTTGCACCTGGCTGAGGTCGGGCAGTTCCCTGCGGCAGGGCGGGCACCAGGTGGCCCAGATGTTCAGGATCACCACCTTTTCGTGCAGATCAGCCAGTCGATGTGTTTGCCCCGTGCCGATGTCAAGATAGGAAAGTTGTGGGATGTCCGAGCCGCCATCCGCCAGTACGGCGTCGACAGGCGCCTGGTAGTTTCGTTCCAGCATGAAGAGGGCAAATCCACCTGCCAGCAGGGTGAAGGAGTCGTTCAGCAATGGTTTCCAGTCTGATCGTTGCCTGGGGATCAGGTATCCTCGTTTGCGTGCATTCCAAAGGTGCGATATCACCGTGTATGCCAGTAAAATGAGCAGGCCGATGCGTACCCAGAAGATGATGGTTGGGGTCATATTCAGTCGCCCAGTGACTGCGAAAGGTCCGAGATGATGTCCTGTATGTTCTCCATTCCGACGC
>CANHUK010000290.1 GCA_947463755.1 Chitinophagaceae bacterium | reverse complement strand
CCAGGAGAAACAAGATCCATGTGGTAGTGAATCGGAAAACCATCAGCAATGCGGAGCAATTTTTAATTCGATTGAAAGATCATAAACATGTGACCGTGTTCGGTGAAACCACGAAAGGGATGATCACCTATGGAAGCAATTACGGAAAATTAGTACCCCTCAAATCAAAAGGATTGTTTGTATATCCCACGGATATGAGGGGGAAGAAAAAAGATTTACAATACGAGACGACAGGAGTAAATCCGGATATCTTTTTGAAAGAGGATTCCGATTGGATTGAACAAATCATCAAACAACTTTGACCATCCTATATGATGGGGCATTAACGTTGAACAAATAACAACCTAAAGACGAACACCCTGCCATCATTGGCGGCCCAACCCGAGCACACATGAATCAAATCCGAAAAAGTCCGATCCAGTCCATCGGCTATGGCTTTATTCCAGACCAATACCTTCCGAAGGGCAAAGATGAATATCACCTGCGCAACCGCCAGAATGGGCAGACCTCGGAACACCGACGATTGAAGGCATTTGAGATCGAGGCGCTGGTCCGGAACAACAACACCTCAGACGACTGGAATCGCATCCTCGTATCGGAATCCTTCAATCCGGAACTGGTCCGCAACTGCAAGTTCTTCGGACTGGTGCGGATCGGGAGACTCGAGCCCTGGTACCTCGAATACCATAACCTGCGCGTACCGGTCGGGTTGTACAATAGCACCATCATCAGTTGTGACCTGGGTGACAATGTGGTGATCAACAATGTCAATTACCTTTCTCATTATATCATCGGGAACGATGTGATCATCGTGAACGTTAATGAACTGGCCACCACCAGTACGGCCAAGTTCGGCAATGGGATCATCAAGGATGGAGAATCAGAAAGCGTTCGTATCCGGATGGAAGTCTGCAATGAGAACGGAGGCCGCAGCATCCTGCCCTTCGACGGCATGCTTCCGGGGGATGCCTTTCTGTGGTCGAAATACCGGGATGATGTGCAGTTGATGGAGGCCTTTGAACGCTTCACGGAACGTACGACCGACCGGCAGCGTGGATATTACGGCGTGATCGGTGACAGGACAGTGGTGAAGAACTGTAAGATCATTAAGGACGTGCGTATCGGCAGCGATGCCTATCTCAAGGGCGCCAATAAGATCAAGAACGTCACGATCAACAGTGCACCCGAAGCGATGACGCAGGTGGGCGAAGGGTGCGAACTCGTCAATGGCATCATCGGATATGGATGCCGTGTATTTTACGGCGTAAAGGCGGTTCGTTTCGTCATGGCCTCGCATTCGCAACTCAAATATGGCGCGCGTTTGATCAACGCTTATCTCGGCAACAATGCAACGATCAGTTGCTGCGAGGTGTTGAATGCACTGATCTATCCATTCCATGAGCAGCATCACAACAACTCATTCCTCTGTGCCGCGCTTGTGATGGGGCAGTCGAACATGGCGGCCGGTGCGACGATCGGCTCGAATCATAATTCGAGGGCGAATGATGGCGAACTCGTCGCGGGACGAGGCTTCTGGCCCGGCCTATGCGTGAGTCTCAAGCACAATTCGATGTTCGCAAGCTTCAGCATCCTTGCCAAGGGTGATTATGAGTCGGAGATCCGCAACCCGTTCCCGTTCTCCCTGATCTCACAGGACCTGTCGCGCGACCGGCTGCAGGTGATGCCAGGATACTGGTTCATGTACAACCTCTATGGGCTTTGCAGAAACGAATGGAAATACCTGAAACGCGACCAGCGCACGGAGCGGATACAGCACATCGAAACAGCATACCTGGCGCCAGATAGTGTCAATGAGATGATGGAGGCGTTGAACCTGCTTGCCGAATGTACAGGCAGGGCATACCTTCATCATTCGAATTCGGAGGGTATCCATGACCGTGAGTATGCCATATCTGTAGGCAGACAACTGCTGGACACCGGGGATCCCGCCATTGACGACCTTGAAGTGACGGTGGAAGGCATTGAAAATAGCAGCCGAAAAGTGGTGCTATTGAAACCACGACAGGCCTATGCCATGTATCTGCGCATGTTGCGGCTGTATGGTATTGAGGGATTGATGGATCAATTGGAGATCCATCAACCGGAAGATATAAATGGTGTCATCAAATCCATTCCATTCAGTGCCCGTCGCGACAGCTGGACGAATGTCGGCGGCCAGTTGATCCCGACATTCGAAGTGAACAGGTTGAGATCTGAGATCGGTACCGCAAAATACAAAAGCTGGCAAGATGTTCATCAATTCTATCGACGTCAATCCGAAAACTACCGAAAACAACGAAATACACATGCCATCGCATGCCTCTTAGAGCTGGGAGTGCTGGACAAGAAAACCTTTGATAAGTCCAGCCTGGTCAGTCTGGCGGATGAGGCGATGGACACCAGGCGATGGATCATAAAGGGCATTCTGGATTCACGGCAAAGGACTATGTGAATCCATTCCGGCAGATGGTGTATGATACTGAAGCTGAAATGGAGCAGGTGCTGGGACGGATAGATGACAATGCCTTCATTCAGGAGCAGCAGGAGGCGCTGTCGTCATTTGAGGGGCGCATGAATCATCTGTTGGACAGTATCGGCGAATAACGGACCCTGAACTTATATTTATATTTATTTCTTCCGGAAGAAGATACGCACCGGCACACCCCTGAAATTGAAGTTTTCCCGCAGTTTATTCTCCAGATAATTCCGGTAAGGCGTTTTGATATCATCCGGATAGTTGCAGAAGAAGGCAAAGCTGGGCACGACGGTGGGCAACTGCGTCACATATTTCACCTTGATGGAATTCCCTCTGACGACGGGCGGGTGATAGGACTCGATGGCCTTGAGCATGATATCATTGAGCTTGGACGTAGGTACTTTACGCTTACGATTGTCATACACTTCAAGGGCTGTTTCAATGACCTTGAAGATCCTTACCTTGTCCTTGACCGAGATGAAGAGGATGGGCACATCGTTGAAAGGGGCAAGCCGCTGACGCAGTTCCTTTTCATAATCACGTGCTGTGTTTGTTTCCTTCGTGACAAGGTCCCATTTGTTGACGAGCAACAAGATCCCTTTCCCTTTCTTACTGGCCAGGGAAAATATGTTCAGGTCCTGCTGTCCGATGCCTTTTTCTGCGTCGATGAGCAGCATGCATACATCCGCTTCGTCTACCGCCTTGATGGCGCGGATGACAGAATAGAATTCAAGGTCTTCCTCCACCTTGGCCTTGCGGCGGATACCGGCGGTATCGATCAGGATGAATTCCTTTTGAAAGAGTTTGTAGTGGGTATGGATGGTATCGCGGGTTGTTCCGGCGATTTCACTGACGATGGTGCGTTCTGATCCGAGCAGGGCGTTGAGCAGGGATGATTTTCCGACATTCGGCTGTCCGATGATCGCGAATCTCGGCAGTGCCTGTTCGTCAGTGGACTCCTCTTCCGGTGTATCCGGGATGATGGAAGCGATGTCGTCCAACAGTTCACCCGTGCCGGAGCCGGAGATGGAGGACAGAAAATGGTTGTGTTCGAAACCCAGGCTGTAGAACTCAGTGGCTTCCAGGAGTCGGGTGCCGTTATCTACCTTATTCACCACCAGGAACACAGGTTTGGTCGAACGGCGTAACATATCGGCCACAGCTGCGTCCAGGTCTGTTACCCCGGTGACGACATCGGTCATGAAGATCACGGCATGCGCTTCTTCGATGGCGATCATCACCTGACGGCGGATCTCAGGCTCAAAGATATCCTTACCCTCGGCAACGAATCCGCCGGTGTCGATCACGTTGAATGCCTTCCCACCCCATTCGGCTACGCCGTACTGTCGGTCACGCGTCACACCTGGCGTGTCTTCGACGATCGCCTTACGTTGTTCGATCATCCGAT
>CANHUK010000289.1 GCA_947463755.1 Chitinophagaceae bacterium | reverse complement strand
TCTCTCCCAACCTGACAGTGGCGCCTGTCTGCACAGCGGGCAGTCTGCGTTGGACGATCATCCAGCGGGGAGACCGGATCGGGATACGGCTACGCGACCTGGAACATCCGGCCCTGAAGGGTTTCAAGGGGGTGGACCGATTCCCGGCAGATACGAACTGGCGGGTGACGGCGCGATTGGTCAAAGATCCTTTCACCCGCAGCATTCCCATCACCAATGTATTGGGACAAACGACGCCAACCCCGCTCGCCGGCCGCCTTCATTTCAATTTGAACGGCCGCCCGATGGTGATTGATGCAATAACGGAGGGCAATGAGTTGTTCATCATCTTTGGCGATGAAACCAGCGGGCTGGAAACCTACGCCGCCGGGCGTTTCCTCTATGCCTCGATGCCCGGTGCCGACGGACTGACTGTGCTCGATTTCAACCGGGCGATCAATCCGCCCTGTGCCTTTACCCCATATGCCACCTGTCCGCTGCCACCCCGGCAGAACATGCTGACGGTGGCGGTGCGGGCAGGTGAAAAGGACTATCATCATTGATAAAAAGGCAACGATGGGTCGAATCCACCGGTGCGGTGCAGATCATTCCACAACGATCTCATCGGCAAAGATCCAGGCCGGCTTCCCCTCTCCGGGGTGCCCTTTCGGAATACCCGGGATCGCCCTGGCTGTCACCCTAACATAGCGGGCTTTGCGTGCAGGGAATTTCACTTCGAAATCACGAATGACAGAATTACGCTCTTCCTGGCTGACCGGGTTTTGGATCAGGCCGACCTCAGTGAAATCGGTCCCGTTATCTGAGACTTCCATCCGAACCGAGGCGGGCATGAAGATCCAGTCGTTGTACCGCTGCATGCATCCCAATGCGATGCGGCTGATCTCCCGGGTGCTGCCCATGTCCATCGTCGCTTCGAGATCCCGGCCCGCAAAACCGTGCCAGTAACTGCCAACGCCGTGCACGCCACGGATACCGTCTGCCAGGGCCATCGGTCCGGAGGCGGGATAGGAACCACTGTAAGGCTCCTTGTACCGCACGGTGGAACCGGTTCCCTGATGAAAGGAGAAAGACTGACGAGCAGAACGCGTGCCCATCACTTCACCATCAAGAACGGTGACTGCCCGGAGTTCACCAGAGGCGGTCACGGGAAATGGACCCTCATATTTCGGACTGGTGACGGTCGGATCACTGCCGTCGAGCGTGTAACGGATCTCGCCGCGATAGGCTTCGGTGGACAGGGATACCATGAGTTTTCCGTTCTGTGGTACCGGTTTGATCTGTACCGTAAAATTTCCGTTGCTGTGGTGCAGGGCGTTCTGCCTGAAATACCTCAGATGTGATTGCAGACGGGTGTTGAAATCGGGCCAGTCGCGGCGCTCTTTCGGCGACCAGAGGACTTCCGACAGTGCCGGCATCCGCGGCAGGATCATGTATTCCAGATGCTCCGGCGTGGTGATGAATTCCGTCCACACATTGGCCTGGGCACCCAGCACGTATTTAGCACGGTCGCCGGCAAGTTCGGCGGGTACAGGTTCGTAATCGTAGACCTTACGCAGGGTGTTCATCCCGCCGATAGCGCGGGGTTCGCCCTCCGGACCTGCCTGATAATGATCGAAGTAACAGGGTGAACCGGGCGTCATGACTACATCGTGGTCCATCTTCGCCGCTTCAATGCCACCCGCTTCACCGCGCCAGCTCATCACCGTCGCCGTGGGTGCCAGTCCGCCTTCCAGGATCTCATCCCATCCGATCATCCGACGCTTCTTCGACACAATGAATTTTTCGATGCGACGGATGAACCAACTCTGAAGTTCTTCCTCTGTCTTCAATCCCTCCTTCTTCATGCGCGCCTGGCAGCGGTCGCAGCGCTTCCATGGGCCTTTGTCGACCTCATCTCCCCCGATGTGGATGTATTGCGAAGGGAAGACATCCATCACTTCCGTCAGCACGCCTTCCAGGAATGTGAATACAGAGTCGTTGCCGGCGCAGAAATTGGAACTGATGCCCTTGTAATCGCCACCGGTCATCGGCAGTTGGGGAATGCGGGTGCAGGAAAGCGCAGGATAGGCCGCGATGGCAGCGGAGGAATGGCCGGGCATTTCGATCTCGGGAACGATGACCACGTTGCGGTCACGGGCATAGGCTACGAGTTCGCGCAGTTGCTCCTTCGTATAGAAGCCGCCATAGTCGGGCGTCTGGCCCGGTTGCGCCTGCGGACGTGATCCCCATACCAGATGGGTCTGGTCCACGCGCCAGGCCCCTATGCGGGTCAGTTCGGGATACCGGTCGATCTGCATACGCCATCCCTGGTCGTCGGTCAGGTGCCAGTGAAAGCGATTCATTTTATAGCGCGCCATCAGGTCGATGTACTGACGGATCACTTCAGGTCCGAAGAAATGACGGGATACATCCAGGTGCAGTCCCCGCCATCCGAAACGGGGCTTGTCTTCGACCGACATGCAGGGTACCGACATGGGTGCATTCGTGCGAATGCCGGGGAGGGTCTGCAGGACGGATTGCAGCGCGTAGAACACGCCGGCCGGACCGGAGGCTTCGATCGATACCTGTGCAGGCGTGACCTCCATCCGATATCCTTCCGATCCGAGCCCATCGTTGAGTTTGAGTTTCAGGCTGATGGATCTACCTCCCGATCTCTGTTGAGCCAGGCGGAGTCCCGAGATACGATGCACTGCATCCGAAAACCATCCCGCGATGCGGCGCAGCTCAGGTTGGGCTGCATCATAACGAAGCGTGGTGCCGGGATCGATGATGAATTGCCCGGAACGCAGCTCCAGTCGGGCCGGAGCAGGGATAAGAGGAACGAGGGACTGTGCCTGCACCAGCGAGGTCAGCAGGAGCATGACCGGGAGGATGTAGTTACGCATGAGGTTGTTATTTACAGGGTTTGATCAGAAACGATGGGTCTGCAGAAGTTTCTCCAGGGCGACGCGGCAATTCTCCCGCCACTGGCTGTGGTCGCCGTCGTCGGATACCCATTTGAAGGCCTGAAGCCTTACACCGGCAAGGCGACAGGCCTTGGCGATGGGATAGAGTTCCATGTCGAAGGCGTCTGAAGAGGAGATCATGCCAAGGTAGTCGGGCGGGTATTTCAACTGATGCGACTGTTCGTAGAAATAATCGGTTGAAAAGCATGCATGGTCGGATGATGGATCGATCTCCACGACGAGGGAGTCATGCTCGTCGGGCGTCAGGCCATAGTCGCAAAGCGGTCGACAGTCGATGTCCTGATAAACGCGACCGATGGACAGGATCGATCCCACGGGATGACGCAGCGATCCGCAGGATCCGATGTTGATGATCTCATCAAAGCCCTGGTGGATCAGTTTCTGCACACCCAGCGCGGCATTCACCTTACCGACTCCGGTGATATGTATGGGGATTCCCTGCAACTCGGTTCTGTAATCCACTTCTTCCGGGAGCGCTACAATAAAGGATCTGGGCATGGGTTGTTGCCGGGGTTTCTTCGGCGGGCCGAAAGGTACTCATTTTCATGGAGGCGCAGATCGGTCCGGGATGGGAAATCCAACAGGCATTGCTTAGCTTAGCTTTAAATCTTTACAGATGAACAGATGCCTGCTGATGATATCATCCCTGCTCCTCTCCCTTCAACTGGCTGCTCAGATTCCTGTCTACCAGCAACGGCTGGTAGAACGAGAAGACCGTGCCGTTCGGGTCAGTGCACTTGCGAAGGGTGAGGTATTGTATGATTTCGATAAGGCCTTCTTCGGGAAGCTGGGTGTGCTGAAGAGATCGCTCAAGCCGGGCGACACCCTGGTGGTGCGACTGGGTGAGCGGATGAAGGAAGGCCGGATCGACCGGAACCCCGGTGGAAACGTACGCTATAGTTGCGATACGCTGGTGATATCCGCCAG